>NZ_NHPG01000010.1:0-60102 GCF_002252965.1 Halorubrum sp. Ea1 | reverse complement strand
TAATAAAAGAGTTGTGGCATTGACTCACTTCCACCTTCAGGATCGAGCATCTCAAAACCTCATAACAAAATTAGTATTGTTATTCTAATGCGATGTAGATAAGGCACTATGACTATTATTCCAAAGTGATTAATTTATTATTTTGAATTTATTTCAGATATCAGGACAGAATATATTTTTTATTGAATAGTTGTACTGTCCCATCCATATATAATGGAATAATTCCTTCGTATATTCAGATAGAGATATTCGGCTAGTGTCTATCCGTTTGATATAGCCAAACGATTAAGTAAATTCGAATGGTTTGTGAGAACATGACTGTCGATCCAAACCAATCGGAGTCGCCGCGGACACTAAAAACAGTAGAGCGTACAGCTCAGATCATCGAGGCGCTCGAAACACTGGACGGTGCGGGAGTGACCGAGTTGGCGACTCATCTCAGAATTTCAAAAAGCTCCGCGTATCATTACTTGGCGACCCTCCGTCAGGAAGACCTAGTCGTCAAGAATGGTGAGCAGTACGAACTCAGTTTGCAGTTCCTCCTCGCTGGCGAGTACGTCAGGAATCGAAATCGACTGTACAGATACGGAAAAGACGAGGTCGAGGACCTCGCGGAGTCGACCGGTGAGTACGCGAATCTCTTCACCGAGGAACATGGGATGGGCATCAATCTGTACAAAGTGAGCGGCAGTGACGCTGTCGGAAGCGGGTATCAGACCGACAAGCTTCAGCGCCCGGACTATCTCCACTGTACGGCAACAGGAAAAGCAATCCTAGCATATCTTCCCCGCGAGCGCGTCGACAAAATCCTCGACCAACACGGGCTTCCGAAACAGACCACCAACACGATCACCGATCGCGACGAACTCTTCGCCGAACTCGATACTGTTCGTCAGCAAGGATATGCACACAACGACGAGGAAGAAGTTGAGGGTCTGCGTGCCGTCGGTGCACCCGTCATCGACCGTAATGAGAACGTCTTGGGTTCGTTGAGTGTCGCCGGACCGACGAGCCGTCTGAAAGGGGAGCAATTCAAAGACCAACTTCCAGAGAAGGTCCAGAGCGCAGCGAACGTGGTCGAAGTGAACCTGAACATGGCGACTCACGAGAATGAGTCGTTGGAGTGATAGACTTCGTTTTCGGCGGAAACTCCGCTGAACCGGTTTCTGTATCGCAAGGGGCCTCCACGTGGCACGTATCTTGTTACGTTGACTGCGTTTGTATTATACGAACCACGATAAGATAGTGATTGCCGCAGTAGAAGCCCGTCTCAACCGTATTTTCCCCCGATAGTGCCGATAACTACGTTATCCTCATTTGTGATATAGTAACGATAGTCGAAGATCGATACTTCACAGGCGGAGCAGGTCGAGTGTTTTGGGGCTTGTCTCGAGACGAAGATCTCCCGTTTCACCGTGTGACAGGCGTTTATTGCCGTTATCGACGTCGAGGCGCAGTACGACGACACTGACGACTCGAGTTCTGGTTTGTCGGCGGATGCTCCGCAACGCGCCTCCTCAGTATGGTGGTCGGCGTCTTGGTCAGCCTCCCGATCTTCGATCTATCGTGGGTGATTAGGCTGCCGACTGCGTTCGTCGCGTACTCTGTGCTCTCGAAGGTGAACTTCAACCGCCACGTTATCCGAACGACCAGCTCGCGGAGCACTCAACCCACCAAAAGAGACTGACACCACCGGCGTACGTCGATTGAGAGACTCGCCGTGCTCAAGGTGGACGCAGCTTTTTCATTCTTCATTGGGTCACCGTCGGACCCGTGACGCAGATAGAGTCCGACATCGATGTCCAAGTGTTTATCTCCGATCTACTCGAAAATGAAGCCCTCGCTCGGTCGAGGTACTCTAAGAGTTCCTGCCGCTCGTATCGGAACTCATGCTTCCGGAGATTCCTCGCGAGAACCACACAGTCTATCCCGCGCGTGGCGACACCCTCCACTATCCGATCTATCGGAACGAAAGAGGTACTTATCACCTACGGCCCGATCTGCTTCGAGAGCCCGCAGGTAAAATAGCCGGCTACCGGGTCGCAAGCCTCAACTCGAGCACGTGAGACTCGTACTCAAACTCCACATAGAACAGTGTGAACACTAGTGCGGCCGTCGGTGTCGTCTCGACGAATACGTGGACCATCCGATGTGCAGTCGGGATTGAGAGAGAGGCAAACCACTCGGGATGGATGTAACCGCCGAACTGGGATACAGTCAATACACCGATCGGGTTCGTCCGAATTGGAACGTGTGATCGTGGAAGGCCTCAATCAACGAGAATAAAGCTAGTCCAGCGGGTATGTTGGCGCCACCAGTCGTACCGGTGGATGAGCTGTTATTCGAGATCAGGACGGGATAACGCGGTCTCTTTGGACGTAAGGAACTCCAGTAGCACCGGTGTCCCTTCTTTATTTTTCTGGACGCCACGTCGAATCGCGTCTGCAATATTGTCGGGGTCTTCGATCCGTTCACCGTACCCGCCCATCGATTCCGCAAAGTCAGCATAATGGCCCGAGAAAGGCGTATCGTAGCTCGCCATCTCAAAGTTGTTTAAGACGATCTCGAGAACCGGAATGTCCTCTCGAACGGCCGTCTCAAAGTCCATTCCGGTCATACCGATGGCACCGTCGCCCATCACGTGAACGCATGTCTTGTCTGGCCGTGCGAGCTTCGCACCCATCATCAGCCCGAGACCGTACCCTAACTGAGTCGTCTTACCCCATCCGACGTACGATAGTGGTTCGGTCACCTCAAAGAAGGGCGCCATAAAGTCGCGAGCATTCCCGGCGTCGGCTGTGGCGATGATTTCGTCTTTATCGAGGACCCGATCGAGCTCGTACACGACCCGGTAGGGATTGATCGGCACTTCGTCTGAGGTCAACGTGGCTTCCCAATCCTCACGCCATTCTGCTTCGACCTCGGCGATCTCGTTGGCAACGGTATCGAATCGGCCACGCGAGTCGCCGTTGAGCCGGTCTTGAACCTCGTCAACAAGAGCTTCGAGCGTCAGCTTAGCGTCACCGACAAGACCGTAGTCAGATTCGACATCTTTGTCGATGTCACCCGCATCAAGGGTTGAGTGGATCAGCGTCTTGCCATCGGGCACGGTAATTCCGTACGCTGTCTTCGTGAAGCTGCAGCCAATTCCGAAGATGACGTCCGACTTCTCGAGGAAGTGATTCAGTGCCCGTGGTTCACTTTTACTCCCGGCACCGAGGGAAAGCGGGTGATCTTCAGGGAAGGCGCTTTTCCCGTTCAACGTGGTCGCAACGGGCGCTTCGAGCAGCTCAGCGAGTTCCTGCAGCGGGTCCCACGCCTCCGCATAGTGGACACCCTGGCCGGCGTTGATGACGGGATTATCGGCCTCTAGGAGTACGTCGACGATCTCCGGGATTGCCTCCGGATCAGGAGCAGATCGAGTTGACGAGGTTGATGCATACTCGACGTCGCCGATCTCTTCACTGAATACGTCTTTGGGGACCTCGACGAGTGCCGGTCGTTGACGGCCGTTCCGCGCCGATTGGAACGCGCGACGGAACATCTCACTGACGGAGTCCGGATCGGTCAACTGCTCGGCGGTTTTGGTAACGTGCTGGTAGTTTATGAGCGAGCTGAACTTGGGATCGGTATTCGTCTTGGCCCGCGAGTACCCCGCGGGGATCGCGACGATCGGAGCTGACTCCGCGTACGCCTGTGCGATGCCACCGACCGAGTTCTCGGTCCCAGGACCGTGCTGGCAAGCGAACGCTCCCACCTGATTGCCGGATGTGATGCGGGCGATACCATCCAGCATGTGCGCGCCTGTGCGCTCTTGACGGACCACAATCGGACGAATTCCGGCTTCCTCCGCAGCGTTATCGTCAAACAGTGGATTACTAGGGAATCCGATCAGGTGCTTGACCTCCTCTTGGGCTAATATATCGGCTATTGCCTCTGTTACATTCATACCATCTATTACTCAACGATTCTCATGTGTCATAAAAGTACGGAATCATTTAAAAATAATCATAATGATCGTATATTCTGATTGAGGCGGATTCGCCGCTCCTCTGGAGGTCAAATATTTCTCATGACACCAAGGTTTATTATCGGCATCGTTCGATAACTTAGTATGCCGGAGTCTACAGACTTGGATCGGCTGTGTGTACACGAATCGGTCGAAAACGTGATTCCCAAGGAAGCGTTCGTGGCGGCGCTCGAAGATGGACCACTCGACGTCGAGCTTATAGGAGATCAGGAACCTATCACAGAAATGGATGCGGTCGCGACCTACGTTCCACACGATGAGTTTCTGGATGCTGGGTGGGTTCACTGTATCCGCGCCGGATACGACGAATTCGATACAGAGCGATATCGGTCTACTGGCGTACCGCTCACGAATAGTACTGGGATCCACGAGACAACCGTGAGCGAAGTCGCCTTGGGATTCATGCTGTCGTTGGCTAGAAACCTTCACGTGTACCGCGATCATCAAGCGGCAAACGAGTGGTACGAGCCCGACTATCACCGGCCGTTTACGCTGGAGAACGAACGGATCTGCGTCGTCGGACTGGGAACGATTGGGAGGGGTATCGCGAAGCGTGCCGACGCGCTGGGGATGGATGTGATCGGAATACGTCGCTCGACCGATCCCGTTCCGGGGGTCTCGAAGGTATTCCAGCCCGATGACTTGAATGATGCGATAGCGGACGCACGGTTCGTCGCGCTTACGGTGCCACACACGCCGTCTACTGAGCACATGATTGACGAGTCGGCACTCGCGCAGATGCGAGATGACGCGTACTTGATTAACGTCGCTCGCGGTCCCCTTGTGGATGAGGCCGCACTCGTCGACGCACTCGAACGTGGCGAGATCTCGGGAGCCGGACTGGATGTTTTTGAAACTGAACCGCTTCCAGAAGAATCCCCTCTGTGGGACTTCGACGAGGTGATGATCTCACCGCACAAGGGGTCGGCGACGAACCGGTATCACGTCGATATTGCGAATCTGGTGAAAGAAAATATCGATTACTACCTGGCGGACGAAGACCTGCGGAATCGGGTAGCGTAGTCACGACGGGGTCGTTGCTCAGGCAACGGATACGAACTATCGTCTTTGTCGGCGACGGGTTTTGTCGATATTGCCGGTCCAATATCAGGTAGTCGGCACTAGTAGAAGAAACAATCTGTTAACAGGAAACGACGACGGAAGTCCAAAAAATACTCATCGCTAGCTCCAACGTTAGGTCGTGTACCCGCCGGGAGAGCAGAGGAGCGGAACGTGGTGGTGCTCCTCGGGATCAGAGGTCTTGAACCGCACAGGAACCGTATCAAGAAAGCTTGTGTCGGTGGACTCTGCTCTCTCGTAGTAGCTACTGACATCGAACAGCAGCTGATAGGTCCCTTCTTCCATTTCTTCGTCGGTCAGGAGAGGCTCATCCAGTCGACCATCGTCGTTTGTTATCCCCTGACTGATTGTTTCTGGTTCATCCGCACCCCGAACATCCTGACCGGTGTCGGAGTGCGCTCGTTCTCCCAAACGTCTTCACAATCCACGTCTACCGTCTGTTTGAGCAGGTCTGCGAGTGTCATGAGCACCACTCACTACGATCTGCTCACTTCTGAAACCACTTCAACTAGACAGTACCCGTCAAACTCATATTACCGTCAAATTACTGTACGCTAAGGTTGACACCCCTGGTGGAACAATTGTTCATGGTTATCTATGTAGCACCCTCTAAAACACTCAAGTAAATTACAAGACACGAGAGAGCAAATCTTCAGTGACGTCAACTGTTGACGATTCTCCGCCCAGATCCGGTGTATGTGGGGCAGTTTCGTCGGCGATTTGTGCTTGTACCTCCTTGCGTAATGTTTCGGCAGCCGCTATCTCACCGTCACCCAAGTATTCGAACATCATCGCGCCCGTGAGTATAGCTGCAAGTGGGTTTGCGATGCCTTGCCCTACGATATCTGGTGCGCTTCCGTGGACAGGCTCGAACATATCTGGATACTCGTTGTTCGGATTGATGTTGCCAGACGGGGCAAGTCCAAGGCTTCCAGTCGTGATCGCCGCGATGTCTGTCGAAATATCTCCGAAGAGATTCGACGCGACGACAACATCGAACTCTTCAGGTCGGCGAACAAGATCCATCGACGCTCGATCCACGAGGATACTCTCCACGTCAACTTCGGGATACTCTGTACTCACTTCATCGACAATATCATCCCAGAACACCATTGAGTACGCCTGTGCGTTGGACTTTGTGATGCTCGTTAGGTGTCCGTTCCGCTCGGTCGCCGCCTCAAACGCACTTCGGACGATCCGTTCGGTTCCCTTGCGCGTGAATACACCCGATTGAACAGCAATTTCGTTACTGAAGCCTTGATGTTCCCGTCCACCGACGTCCGCGTACTCCCCTTCTGTATTTTCACGATACACGACGAGGTCAATCTCACCTGCTTCGTATCCTTTTAGAGGACTATCGATCCCCTCGAAAAGCGTGTTTGGCCGTTTACAGATGTACTGGTCAAACCCTTTCCGGATCGGCAGTAAAAGACCGTTCAACGTGATATGATCGGGAACATCTGGATGACCCACAGCTCCGAGAAAAATAGAGTCTGCAGACTCTATTTGATCGAGCCCGTCGTTTGGCATCATCGAACCCGTCTCGAGGTACCGTTCAGTGCTCCAATCGTACTCTGTTTGATTGAGTTCGAATCCGTACTTTTCGGCCGTTGCGTTGAGAACATCTAACGCTGCATCAGTCACTGCAGGACCGATACCATCCCCTGGGATCACTGCAATATCGTACGTGCCCATAAAATAACATTTCAACAGGGCTGTTTAAATATTTCCTTTGATAAGAAATATTATATAAATGTTTATTGATTAGTGGACTACTCAGTAGCCAACGACCCCAAGACTGGTCTCGACGTGTTCGACATTTAGTCCACTTACTCAATATTTCTTGGTGTTGATTATGAGTCAGTTGTAGATGTCCGTCTCTGAATTCGATGGATAATAGATCTATCTTCTGTTGCTCCTCAGCTAGTAGATACCCAAGCGATGGGGGTAGATGAAAGAGTGTGAATCAGCAATTAGCGGTGCAGTCCTTGCGGCGGGATTAACTGCCTCAATTTCTAGAGTATTTGAGGATAAATGGACAGTGGGGCTCGTTATCTGGATAATTCCCTGCATTATAGGTCTCCTCACATGGGTTAACGTGGGTATGCTTATTTTGGATCGGGTATTGCAATGATTCGCAAGTCGTTGACGTTAGTTCCTGTTTGTCCGGTGTAAACTAGCGCATCTCGTCTCGAGAAATACGGATACGTGTCGTTCTGGTCTAGGGACTGCCTCGCGATATCCTTATTGGATACAATCGTCGAGGTGCCAAGCGCACCTGCCGCATCTGTCGCACCGTCTTCTCCGTCTGTATCCACGCTGGCAACGACCATCTCTTCTGAACTTGCTTGAAGTAGACTCTCAAGAACAAACTCTTGATTTGGCCCGCCGAGTCCACCGCCTCGGACCGTCACTGTTGCTTCACCACCGGATATTAAGACAGCGGGCGGCTCGATCGGTCGACCGGACCGAATTATCTCGTTTCCGATTGCACTGTGAACCCTCCCGATCTCACAGGCTTCGCCTTCGATGCTTGTAGAGAGCACGAACGGTGTGAACGGTGTATGTGTGATTTCATCGATTGCAGCGTCGATTGCAGTCGACGCGTCTGCGAGAATGTGTGTCGACACACTATCGAAGCAGTGATGATTTGACTGTGGTGTCTCTTCGAATTTTCTATCGGCACCATGCCTGAGATGGGTCTTAATTGTATTCGGTGGTTCGATATCGTATGACTCCAACACCGATATTGCATCTTGGTATGTAGTGTTATCTCCCACGATTGGGCCGCTTGCAATCGTACCTAAATTGTTCCCAGCTACGTCACTGAGAACGAGCCCGATCACTGTTGCCGGAGCCGCCGCCATGGCGAATTGTCCCCCTTTGATCTGGGATATATGTTTTCTAACCGTATTTATCTCGGTGATAGTCGCACCGCTGGTCAAAAGTTTCTTAGTCACCTGCTGCAGGTCAGTTAGCATCACATCCGAAACCGGGAGCGGAAGCAGAGAGCTACCGCCACCCGAGAGTGGGAATAAAATGAGCGTGCCTTCATCGGCCTTTTGCGCTCTCGATAATATCGCCTTTGCACCCGCCTTGCCACTTTCGTTGGGAACCGGATGAGATCCCTCAATCACATCGACTTGTTTGGTTTCTCGTGGGTCGTTTGTGACGACTACGCCTCCCGATATCGTGTTTTCGAGGATTGTTTCTAATGCCTTTGCCGACTGTGCGGCCGCTTTGCCGCCGCCGAGGACGACAACTTCCTCGAACTGAGTGAGATCAACTGTGGTGTCGCCGACGATAAGATTAGAGTCTTCCTTGGAGACCGTGTTTGCGACGGCGTTCTTCGGTTGGCTTGCTTCGATCCCGGCTGCAAGACAGTCTAGGACTACCTTGTGAGCAGGCGTTACTGCGAGTTGTTTTCTGTTCTGGATCACATTCGGAGTCCCTTGTGTGTCTGTAAAATACTATCCCTCGGTGTAGACTGGCTGGAAGTGATGGTAACTTGACGGTGACAAATAGACGCATGTAAACATTCCTATGGATGTGTTCGTGGCGGCGATCGAAAATTCACCAAGCAATAAACGAGTGGTACGAGCCCGACTATCACCGGCCGTTTACGCTGGAGAACGAACGTAGTCACGACGGGTTCGTCGTTCAGGTAACGGATTCGAACTAATGTATTCTTGATAATTCTCTGCCCCCATCTGATGTATTATGAGAAGTTTCATCTGTAATTTGTACTTGTACCTCCTCGCGGTCTGCTTCGGCAGCTACTGTCTCACCGTCACCCTTTCAAAAACTCTGCTCGTTCGTAATATGCGAAAATAGAGAACGGGATCAAATATAGAAGACGTTACTAGATAACAAACCTAGTCTTGTTATATACACATGTGTTCTATGTTCAACAACCGATCAAGCACCTGTTGAACGCAGAGATAATCCAGTACCCTGGGCCAATCAAGGGGTATAGCGAGAAACAGCACGAATATTCGATAAATACGAACAGAAATTTAGGTACGAGCTGGTGAACTTTCTGAATTATACCTATATCCCGTTCTGCCGAAAGCCCACCATATGAAAATCCTGAGCAGGGAGGGGATCAGCATAACGTCTTCTCATCGAATCAGTACGATCTGATGCTGTTGAGCGAGATTGCTGTTATTTGCGCATCGTCCGGGTCATCGTCTCCGATATATTCAAACTAAAGCCCGTTTAATAGGGGGATGGGTTATGAGTAAAGCGAAAGGAGCGCATCAGCGCGTCAGCGAAGACCGACTCCGAGACGATATCACGGAAACCGGGAAATTCGGAGAGGTTGTAACTGACCAAGGACACGGTCGAACTGTACTCACGGGAACGGAAGCAAACAGACAAGCGCGGGAGTATTTCATCGACCGCCTGGAGGCGGCAGGGCTTGACGTCCGCGTTGACGCAAGTGGGCAATATCGTCGGCCGCTGGGTGCCCGAGAGCGCCGATCCGACAGCACCAGCAGTCGCCTGTGAGAGCCATATCGACTCCGTTCCCGAAGGGGGTATCTCCGATGGGGTGCTCGGCGTCTACAGCGGGCTCGAAGCCGTACGGGCGCTTCAGGAGTCCGGCATCGAATTTGACCGGCCGATCTAGGTTGTCTGTTTCACCGCAGAAGAGGGAGCGAGATTCTCGAACGGCGTGCTCGGATCCTCCGTCGTAAGCAACATTGGACTGTTGAAGCGGCACTCACACTCGAAGACGTCGAAGGAGTCACGCTCGAATCCCCGCTCGAGGACATTGGATTTCGAGGCAGTGAGTGACTGGATGCGAGTAAGTTGGACTCCTGGCTCGAACTGCATGTTATCTCTGTTATTTTTCTTCGCGTATGGGTTTCATTTGTTTCCATATCAAAAACGCCCCGACGTATCGATCTCAGGCGGTAGAGATAATAATTAAACAAGCAAACATTCTCCCACCAAAACTTGAGTTTTCGAGTGATCTTTCTTCCAATAACCCGCTGATACACAGAATCTACTACAGTCTACGTTTGGAGTATGTGAACGATTAAGTGGTAGAATGTACTGTGTCAGAACATGACGATAGAATTGAACAAAAAAAAGAATCACCGCGTACGTTGAAAACGGTTGAGCGAACCGCTCAAATAATCAAAGCACTCGAAACACTCGACGGTGCGGGTGTCACCGAACTGGCTGCTCAGGTCGGGATGTCGAAGAGTTCGACATACCACTACTTGGCGACGCTTCGGGAGAAGGAGTGTATCGTCAAGAACGACGATCAGTACGAAATCGGTCTGCAATTCCTTCTGTCCGGCGAGTACGTCCGAAACCGCAACATCTTGTACCGCTACGGCAAGGAGGAAGTTGATGAGCTCGCAGAGATGACCGGCGAGTATGCGAACCTCTTCACCGAACAGCACGGCAAAGGGATCAACTTGTACAAGGTCTGCGGGAGCGACGCCGTCGGGAGCGGCTACCAGACGGACAAACTCCACCAACCAGACCAACTCCACTGTATGGCGACGGGAGAGGCAATTCTAGCCTTTCTTCCCGAAGACCCCGTGACGAGATCCTCGAACAGCACGGGCTCCAGGAACGGACGGCAAACACCATCACCGACCTGGAGACACTACACGACGAACTGGCGACGATCCGCGAACGGGGCCACGCGTACAACGATGAAGAGGAGGTGGAGGGTCTTCGTGCTGTCGGAGCGCCGGTTATTGACCACGAGGAAACCGTCCTTGGCTCGTCGAGCATCGCTGGCCCGACCAGTCGACTGAAAGGAACGCCGTTCAACGGGGACCTACCCGAGCAGGTCCAACGCGCGGCCAACGTCATTGAGGTGAACATCAATATGGCGACCCACGGCACCGGTTCGAAAGCCTAACTGCCTGAATATTCACCGGCTACGTTCGTTTTCATAGGTCAAACACCGTCGTCGCTCACTATCGAATCTCATTAGCGCGCCAGCTCCCCCAATCCGGCCGTCAACACCCTCGTAGCCGTCGCACAACTGCTCCAGTCCGTCCATTCGCGGGGGCTATGCGAGAACCCGCCGCGGGACGGTGCGAACAGCAGTCCCGTGTCCGTGACACTCGCGATGTGCATCGTGTCGTGGCCTGCACCGGAGTGCATGCACAGGGAATCCGCATCAGCTACAGCCGCCGCGTCTCGAAGCGCGGACGTACACCGCTCGCTCATCGTGCTCGGCGCGATGTCGTATGGTCGTTCGAGCATCGTCTCGACGCTGCGGTCGCTTTCGAGCGTCGAGAGATGGTTTTGGACGCGTTTGATGATTCGTTCCATATTCTCGTACTCGACGTCGCGGACATCGATTCCCAGTTCCGCGCGCCCCGGGACGACGTTGATGGCGTTGGGCCAGACGTCGAGACTCCCGACCGTCCCGACGACGGTGTCACCCTCCTCGGCGGCGACGTCGTTCGTCACATGTTCCACCTCAAGGACGAGTTCGCTCGCGGCGGTCAGCGCGTCCGTCCGTTCGGCCATCGCCGTCGATCCGGAGTGGTTCGCCTCACCTTCGATTTCGACTTCACATCGGATGGTGCCCGTTATCACCGAGACGATGCCGACGGCCGCGTCCGCCTCTTGAAGACGCTCCCCCTGTTCAACGTGGAGTTCGAGCCACGAATCCCACGTGCTCGCGTCAATGCGGCCGGTGCCTCGGAAGCCGATGTCGGAAAGCGCCGCTTCGAGACTCACGCCTGCGTCGTCTTCGAGTGCAAGGGCCTCTTCGACGCTCCGCTTCCCGCTCGCGACCGACGAGCCGAGGACGCCGTTGGAGAACCGCGCACCCTCTTCCTCGGTGAAACAGACGATTTCGATCGGTCGGTTGATCTCAACGTCGGCTGCCTGCAGTGCTCGCACGGCCTCCAATCCGCTGTAGACGCCGAGAACTCCATCGAAGATGCCCCCTTCGGGCACGGAATCGAGGTGACTCCCACACGCCACCGACCGAGCCGCCGGATCGGCCTCTTCGGGTACCCACCGACCGGTGATATTACCGACGGCGTCGACACGAACGTCGAGACCGGCGTCGTCGAATCGATCGACCAGATACTCCCGTGCCTGCCGGTTCGCGTCCGTGCCGGTTAGGACGGTTCGTCCCTGCCCCAACTCTGTCTGAATGGCACCAAACTCCGCGTTGGCTGTGATATCCTCGCGGAGACGCTCCTCGCTTACACAGTGTTGTTCCGATTTCATGCTGCCCATGCTCTATCACCTCTTAAGAATGCTCTAAGCTTAATATACCAGTATATCAGTGCTCCTGCAGGCCGATACGCGCCGCTCTCGGCGTCTGGACCATAGCGAATCTGAGCGGCCATCGGCCTATCGCTCTCTGACGACGATGTCCTTCGCGCCGGTCTGTAGCGTCTCTTCTTCGATCTCACGGAGTTCCTCTCGGGATGCGTCAAGGCATGCGATGTGGTTGCCGGCGAGCTCTCCTGCGGGGCTCTTGAAACACGTCGGGCCACAGGGAATGAGAATTTCCTGTTCGTTCCGGTACCCTGGATAAAGCAGGATATCGCCCCGAGACGGGTAGACTGTGTGGTTCTCGCGTGGAATCTCCGGGAGTTCGATTTCGTCGATATTGATCCACGTCGCGTGTCCGCTCCAGCGGACGTGCATCAGTTCCGATTCGAGCGGGAGGAATTCCCGGAGTGCTTCGACCGATCGAGGTGCCTCATCCTCGAGCAAGTCGGCTGTGAACACACGGCCATCGACATCGAATTCTAGTTGTGTCACGTCGACTTCAACGACAGTACGCGAAATAAAAGTTCCGTCGCCACTTACCCCCAGTCCGGCACCTCACGCCGCAAGAAGGTCCCGTGGCCGGGGTTCGCGACGATATCGCCGTCGTCGGCGACGAGCGTCCCTCGCACGAAGCTCTGTTTCACTCGACCTGTCACCGTCCGGCCTTCGTACACAGAGTAGTCCGCATTCGAGTGGTTCCGCTCCGCCGTGATGGTGTACGTCTCATCCGGATCGAAGATGACGATATCGGCGTCGGCACCGGGTTCGATCCGCCCCTTCCGCGGTAAGCCGAACGTCTGTGCCGGATTGCGGCACATGAGTCGGACAAGATTCGGATACGAGAGGCCACGTTCGTTGACGGCCACGTCGTGGAACACGGGGAGGCTCGTCTGGAGACTGTTGATCCCGAAGGCGCTTTCCCACCACGGCCCGCCCTCTTTCCGTTCGCGAGGCAGCGGAACGTGGTCGGTCGAGACGACCGAAAGTGTCCCGTCGCCGAGTCGGTCGAAAATGGTATCCATATCCTGAGACGACCGGAGGGGAGGAGACATGATCGCCCGGTTCCCGAGTCGTTCGTACGTTTCCTCCGTGAGCGTGGTATAGTGCGTACACGTCTCCGCCCTGACGTTCGAACCGTCAGTCTGCACCTCCGCGATCGCGTCCGCCGCCGCCGCCGACGTGGTGTGGACGCCGTAATACTTTGCGTCGGCCGCGACGGCGAGTCGGGCGACGGAGCCGGCCGACATCGCTTCCGCGTAGTCCGGGCGGGACCGCGGATACGCCGATGGTGATTCACCGCCGGGTTCGCTTTTCACCGCGTCCGTCCGATGCTCGCAGACGGAGTACTCTTCGGTGTGAACCATCCCGACGGCACCGATGTCGGCGAGCCGCCGGAACACCTCTCCGATGAATCCGTTCGACAGTCGGATGTCGTCTGTGGTGAAGAGTTTGAACGACGTGATGCCGTCGTCGACGAGCGTCGCCAGTTCCTCGAACACCGCGGGAGATTCTTGTGTGATGACCGGATGGACCCCACAGTCGATGAGTGGTGCCGCGCCATCGCGATGCCGTTCGACGGCTCCGGTCAGCGTCCCCCGGTCGTCCCATTCTCCGTCGTCCCATCCCTGCCAGGCGAAGGTCAGAAGACTGGTGACGCCGCCGACTGCAGCGGCCGCCGTTCCGGTCTCGTAGGAGTCGATTGAGTTGTAGCCTGCGAGATGGGTATGTGGGTCGACCACGCCTGGAAGGACGAGGTTCCCGTCCGCGTCGATCCGGTCTTCCGCGTCCGGAAACGCATCTTCGTTGCCTACGCCTACGATCGTACCGTCGTCGATGGCGACCGCCCCCTCGAACATCGCCTCGGCGGTAACGACGGTCCCGCCGGTGACGACGGTGTCAATACTCACCACCGGTGTCCACCCTGACTTTGGACATCGACCGCGTTCCATCCACAACATTCGAGAGTCACCGCGAAGTTGTATCGTCTCGCTCCGTTCACCGTGCTAACCATACCCTGGAATACTCGATACCTGTTCTTAAGGGTTGTTCCGTTGTCGCCGCCTCAGCTCCGGGCCGACTGTGAGTGCGAACGAGAATTTAAGTGACGGGCGGTCTGACCAGCGAGGACGATGAGCAAACGAACGATCACGGACGTGAACCGATCGGATAGAGAGAGGTTTGTCGACCTCTTGGGCGGCGTGTACGAACATTCCCCCTGGGTGGCCGAACGGGCTTGGTCCGACCGACCCTTCGAGTCGGTCGACGACCTTCACGAGACGATGAAGCGCGTCGTCGAGGCTGCCGATCGCGATCGGCAGCTCGAACTCCTGCGGGCACATCCGGACCTCGGCGAGCAGACCGAGATGACAGACGCCTCCGTCGAAGAGCAGGCCTCCGCCGGACTCGATCAGTTGACTCCGGAGCAGTATGAGGCCTTCCAGCGACTGAACGACCGGTATCAGGACAGCTTCGGCTTCCCGTTCATCATGGCCGTACGAGACGAATCGCCCGACGCGATCAGGGCCGCGATGGAAGAGCGGGTCGAACACGCACGACCCGAGGAGTTCCGGACCGCCATCGATGAGGTACACACCATTGCGCGCCTGCGACTCGACGAAATACTGGAACCGTAGCGGCGGGTGCCCTCCTGGTGAAAATGACAACGAGCGACCAAAAATGGTTTACCTATGCGTATGAACTTCGTTGGTAGACGGTGACAAGCGCACTACGTAAAGCCAGATTTTGTAGCCCGGAGCACAGCGATCGCTGCACGCAGCAGGGATGACCGACGACGATACCACTGACGGCCCATGATAAACACACCACAAGACACCGACGACCGAACGATGAACTACGGGAAAAAACATGTTAACGTCTACCGGACGTACGCAACCCCACTGACGGGGCTCCGCGAGATTCCCGAGTCGACATTCACTGGCAAGCCGAACACGCTCCTCGGGATGGAGGTGCGTGCGCAGGTCGAGGGCGAGGAGTTCCTCCCCTCGTTCCGAGACGGCGACAACACGAAGGTGGTGGCAACGGACACGATGAAGAACTTCATCTTGCACCACGCTGGCGAGTACGACGGTGCGACCGTCGAGGGCTTTCTCCATTACGTCGGCTCGGAGTTCCTCAACACCTACGATCAGATGGAGGGAGTCCGCATGTCTGCCGATGAACTCCAGTTCGACCAACGACCCGTTCCAGACGGCGAGGGCGGCTTCGAACCGAGCGAACTGGTCTTCCGCGTTTCCGACAACGAGTCGGCGTACGGCGAGTACTACCTCAAGCGGGAGGACGGCGACATCGTCATCGAGAATCAGCGAAGCGGTGTCACCGATATCGAACTCGTGAAGGTGAAAGACAACTCTTTCGTCGGCTACGTTCAGGACGAGTACACCACACTTCCGGAACGAGAGAATCGGACGCTGTATATCGGACTCGACATCTTCTGGACGTACGACGACCCCAAGGCGGCGCTAGGTGACGATCCAAAAGAGTACGTGCCTGCCGAGCAGGTGCGAGATATCGCACAGGTGGTCTTCGATGAGAAAGACGTCAACTCGATCCAAGACCTCGTCTATCAGATCGGACTCCGAATCCTCGAACGGTTCCCGCAGCTGGCCGAAGTGAATTTCGAATCCAGGAATCAGACGTGGCTAGGCGTGCGGAATGACGACCTAGAGGGTGACGCGAAAGTGCTTCGAGAACCGCCTCGGCCGACCGGATTCCAGCGGTTCTCGATGGATCACAGCGACCTCGACGAAGGGGGCAACGTATGAGCGCAGGACTGACCACGCACGTACTCGATACAAATCGCGAAGGACCGGCGGAGGGCGTGGAAGTGACGCTGTATCGACTCGAAGAGGGAGACCGCGAGCAGATCGTGTCAGCGGTGACGAACCACGATGGCCGAGTCGACGAGCCGTTACTCGACGCCGAGGAGATCGAGGCCGGAACGTTCGAGCTCGTCTTCGACGTGGGGACGTATTACCGCGAGGGTCCAACGGAATCTACGTTTCTCGACGAGGTTCCGGTGCGGTTCCTGATCGACGATCCGAGCGAGCACTACCACGTGCCATTGCTCCTATCTCCTGGGAGTTACACGACGTACCGTGGGAGCTGAGCTACGAGTACAACCGTCGCCGTCCAGACGCCGGTCCCGTTGACACGACATCCCCCGCGGAGCGATTCGATGGCTGACCGTGTCCGTTCGGAGGTGACTGTTCCCGACCCGTTCTCGAACGGCGCTTCGTCGGAACCTCATACAGCGAACGCTATCCGCCCGATAGATGTGCGAACCAGCATATTCCGTGATATCTTGGATGAAATATAGTAGATCAATAGAAGATTTTAATTATTAGAAGTCTCATTGGTATGTCGGAACATGCCTGGAAACACAGACGAAGGAATCGATCTCGCATACGGTCTGGAAGAGAAGCCACCGTTGTCGAAATCGTTCCTGCTCGCGCTACAACACGTATCGGTCATGATTGTCCCGTCGACTGCAGTCGCGTTCATCGTCGCGGGAGCCGCGGGATTGAGCTCCGCAGACACGACGTTTTTGGTTCAGATGGTGATCCTCTTTGCGGGAGTGGCGACCGTCGTCCAAGCATACGCCGTGGGTCCAGTCGGCGCGAAACTTCCGATCGTGATGGGAACAAGTTTCGCCTTCGTCGGTGCGATGTCATCGATCGGCGCGAGTTCGGGCCTCGACGTCGTGTTCGGCTCGATCGTGGCCGCGGCAGTCGTCGTTCCGTTCCTGTTGGGCTGGCAGTTCAAACGACTCCAGTCGTTCTTCCCGCCGCTTGTCACGGGACTCATCGTCATCATCATCGGTCTGTACCTCGTTCCGGTCGGTATCCAGTACGCCGCTGGCGGGGTCGGTGCCGAAGACTTCGGCTCGATGCAGAACCTCGGGCTTGCAGGACTGGTCTTGACGATCTCGGTTCTCTTCAATCTGCTCTTGAAGGGAGTCTGGCGAATGCTGAGTGTCATCATCGGAATCAGCGCCGGCTACGTCGTCGCGATCATGTTCGGCGTCGTGGACTTCACGCCCTTCTACGAAGCGGCGTGGATCGCGGTCCCCACTCCCGGCCGGTTCGGATTCAGTTTCGAGTTGGTCCCGCTTTTGACCTTCGCGTTCCTGTTTCTCGTCTCGGGTATGGAAACAATCGGCGACATGTCCGGGATCACCGCCGCCGAGGGACGCAACCCCACCACAGAGGAATTCCGAGGCGGAATCTTCGCCGACGGGTTCATCAGTGCCCTCGGAGCGGTCTTCGGGTCCTTCCCGCAGACATCGTTCTCCCAGAACGTCGGCATCATCAACTTCACCGGCGTGATGAGCCGTCACATCGTCGGGATCGGCGGTGGGATTCTGATCGTGCTCGGACTCGTCCCGAAGATCGGAGCCATCGTGACGACCATCCCCTCCGCCGTCTTCGGCGGTGCCGTGCTCATTATGGTCGGCATGGTGGCCGCCAGCGGCATGCGGCTGTTGTTCCTGAACATCGAGATGAATCGTCGAAACATGGTCATCATCGCTACGGCGCTCGGACTCGGGCTCGGCGTCGCGACGGTGCCGAATGCGCTCTCGGGACTGCCATCGGGTACACAAACGTTCTTCGGCGAACCGGTCATCGTCACCGGCCTGGTGGCGCTCGCGCTGAACACGTTCGTCCCCGGCGAATCCAGTCCGCTGTTCGATCGGGCCGACACGGTCCCGCCGATCTCCGAACCAGTCGACGACGATTGAGGTCCGACGGAGGTCGAGCAAGTATGTTTCCCTGTGCCGAGTTCCGCTCGTCTCCACCGCGCTGGAAGGCCCCGTCGAGTGATCCGTGAGCACCGACACGAGTGAACCGCGCCGGTCCGTGGCAGGTCACCCGGGGTACCACTCCGCCCGCACCGCCCGCAGGGGAAATTTTTTGTCCTGCGACTGATTACGGTATATCTATGTTATTGACCGGAACAGTGGTCGCAGACACGAACACGGTACTCCAAGACGGAGCGGTTGTCGTCTCGGGGTCACGGATCGAGGCGGTGGGCGAACGATCCGAGATCGTGCCACAATATGCCGACCACGAACACCAATCCTACGACGTCCTGCTACCGGGACTCGTCGGCGGACACATCCACTCCGTTCAGAGCCTTGGGCGGGGAATTGCCGACGATACCGAACTACTGGACTGGCTGTTCGACTACATCCTCCCTATGGAGGCCACACTTTCGGCCAGAGAGATGGAGATCGCGGCAAAACTGGGATATCTAGAGATGATCGAAAGCGGGACGACAACCTGTGTGGATCACCTCTCGGTCGCCCACGCGGAGGAGGCTTTCGATGCTGCAGGTGAGATCGGTATCCGTGGCGTCCTCGGCAAGGTGATGATGGATCAGCGCTCGCCCGACGATCTCCTTGAGGATACACAGGAGGCCCTTGACGAATCCGAGCGGCTCATTCAGGAGTACCACGGCTCGTTCGATGACCGCATTCGGTACGCCGTGACACCTCGATTCGCGGTTTCCTGTACCGAAGAGTGCCTCCGCGGCGCTCGCGAACTGGCCGACGCGTACGACGGGGTCCGTATCCACACCCACGCCAGTGAGAACCGAAACGAAATCGAGACCGTGAAAAATGATACCGGGATGCGAAACATCCACTGGCTCGACGAGGTCGGGCTCACCGGCGAGGATGTCGTGTTGGCCCACTGTGTGTGGACTGACGAAAGCGAGCGCGAGGTACTCGCCGAAACGGGGACGCACGTCACGCACTGTCCGTCTTCGAATATGAAACTCGCCAGCGGCATCGCTCCGATATGGGACTATCTCGACCGCGGCATCAACGTCGCCCTCGGCAACGACGGTCCTCCGTGTAACAACACGCTCGACGCGTTCACGGAGATGCGTCAGGCCAGCCTCCTCCAGAAGGTTGATCGGCTGGATCCGACCTCGACCCCGGCGAGCGAGATATTCGAGATGGCGACGATCAACGGTGCGAAAGCCGCCGGGTTCGATGAACTTGGCGCGATTCGGGAGGGATGGCGAGCTGATATCATTGGTCTCAGTACGGATCTCACGCGGGCGACGCCACTGCACGATGTGCTCTCGCATCTGGTGTTCGCCGCTCACGGCGACGACGTTCAGTTCACGATGGTAGACGGTACTGTCCTGCAGGATGACGGAGTAGTGACCGCCATCGACGCCGAGTCAGTCCGTCGGGAAGCATCGGAGATAGGCCTCGATATGGACCTAGAGGAGGCGCGTGAGTCCGCTCGGAAACAGAAACCCTGAGTCAGCGCGCATGGCGCGCGCCCTCCATCACCTCAGGGACGAACACGCAGTTCATATGTCCCTACAGCCCTGTTTCAGAGTGATCTGGGCCGCTGGCAGTAATCATGTGGCCCCACATTTATTTAAGTCTGGTAGATAACGGGTTCATGGATGACAGACACTAGCAAGAACCGGTCACGCCTAGCGTCGTTCTTCGAGTTCGAAAAACATGACACCGATGTGAAAACGGAACTCGTCGCCGGGCTCACGACGTTCCTGACGATGTCGTACATCATCGTCGTGAACCCCGCCATCCTGTCTGCGGCGATCTCCATCGAGGGGTATTCCGACGGCCAAGTGTTCCAGATGCTCGCTATCACGACGATTCTGGCCGCCGCCGTCGGTACCACCGTAATGGCGCTGTACGCGAACCTGCCGTTCGGGCTCGCACCCGGGATGGGGTTGAACGCGTACTTCGCATTCACCGTCGTAATCGCGCTCGGGATTCCGTGGCAGACCGCACTGGCCGCGGTGTTCGTCGAGGGTCTCATCTTCATCGCGATGTCGTCGGTCGGTGCGAGACGATACATCATTGAATTCTTCCCCGAACCAGTGAAGTTCGCTATCGGTGCCGGTATCGGCCTGTTCCTGCTATTGCTGGGCCTTATCGAGACCAACATCGCCGTTGCGGACGACGCAACGCTCGTTTCGCTCGGCAACGTCGCGTCCGACCCGGTCGCCCTACTCGCACTCGCCGGGATCGGGTTCACAGTTTTCTTCTACGCCAAGGGGGTCACCGGCTCGATAATCCTCGGCATCCTGACGACGGCGGCCGCCGGATGGGGACTGACCTTCGCCGGTGTTGTCGACGGTGGTATCCTCACGCCAGAGAGCGTTCCTCCGATCCAGTACGACATCACACCGCTGGTCGGGGCGTTCCTCGACGGCTTCCAGAACATCGAGCCGATTTCCTTCGTCATAGTCGTGTTCACGTTCTTTTTCGTCGATTTCTTCGACACCGCCGGCACGCTGATCGGGGTCTCGCAGTTCGGCGACTTTCTCGACGAGGACGGGAATCTCCCCAACATGGAACGGCCGTTGATGGCTGATGCCATCGCAACCACCTTCGGTGCGATCATCGGTACGACAACGGTGACAACCTACGTCGAGAGCTCTACCGGCGTCGAAGAGGGCGGTCGGACCGGGCTCACTGCCCTCGTGGTCGCGCTGTTGTTCGTCGTGTCACTCGTCGCCGTCCCGGTGGTCGCCGCGATCCCAACGTACGCGTCATATATCGGGCTCATCCTCGTCGGCCTCATCATGCTTCAGGGGGTCACCGACATCCAGTGGGACACGGTTGATTGGCTCATCCCGGCCGGTCTAACCATCATCATGATGCCGTTGACGGCCTCGATCGCGAACGGGATCGCCGCGGGGATCATCAGCTATCCCATCGTCAAGACTGCACGGGGCGACTACCGTTCTATCCACGTGGGGCAATGGATACTGGCGGCGGCGTTTGTCCTCTACTTCTACGTCACCACCGGCGGTGTAATGAGCTGACACGCGGCCTCCGCCCAGCGTTTGATCGTCGACATCTCGGAATTACAGACCGCTTTTTCCGGTTGAGTACACATCTTTGGCTCTCGATGCGCTGTACTGGGAAACTCCGTCGGATGTCTCCCATCTCTGATGAGGGGATTTTTTGGTCACGGCGCTGCATCTCCGATACGAGTTCGAATGTCTTCAGAGGAGCGTATCGAAATCCCTTGGTCGTCTGCCGCCTTCCAGACGGTGATCGCCTGTTCGCTCATCGGCGTCATGGGAGTCCCGCTCATCAGTCCCATCCTGCCCGAACTCCGTGGGGTGTTCGGCATCTCCGACACGCAGGCCGGGCTCATTATTACGGCTTACACCCTCCCGGGCGTACTTCTCACGCCGTTTATCGGATTTCTCTCGGATCACTTCGGCCGGCGACCCGTCGTCTTACCGCTCCTGTTCCTTTTCGGCCTGACCGGCGCAGCCATCGGCTTCGCTCCGCCTTTCGAGATCGTGTTACTCCTCCGACTTCTACAGGGAGTCGGCGCGAGTGGGCTGATGGTTCTCGCGATCACCCTTATCGGTGATTTCTACGACGACGAACAGCGTCACGCGGTCATCGGCGTCAACGGCAGCGCGATCGGCATCGGCGCAGCGACGTATCCGCTGATCGGTGGTGCACTCGCGTCGATCGGATGGAACGTCCCGTTCGCGTTCTTCGGCGTCAGCCTCGTCGTTGGCGTCGTCGCGCTGTTTTCGCTGACGGAGCCGTCGATCGATTCGCCGCCGTCGTTTCGCACGTACGCCGATCGGCTCACCGCTGCAGCACTCATGCCACAGGCCCTCGGGCTCTGGGTCGCCGCCTTTTTCACATTTTTTCTCTTCTACGGAGGCGTTCTCACGACCGTCTCCTTGCTGTTTAGCGACGTGTATGGCCTCGCTGCCGGGGAGATCGGGGTACTGTTCAGTATGGTCTCGATAGCCAACGCCACGATGGCATCACAGTACGGACGGGTGTCACAGCTCCTCCCGGCAAAACAACTGGTTGCACTCGGATTCGTCGGCTTCGGGGTCAGCCTGCTCGGCGTCTGGGCCGCCGGGACACCGATCGCAATCGGCGCGATGCTCGTCTGTTTCGGTCTCGGATTCGGGGTCGTGATGCCGTCGCTCGACACCACGACCGCCGGACTCGTCTCGGGCCAGCTTCGGGCGAGCATGCTTGGCGTGTTGACGAGCATGCTCTGGCTGGGACAGACCGTGGGTCCCATCGTGTTCACCAGTGTCGCCCAGAACGCGTTTGGTGATGCCGTCGCAGGCTACCGATTCCTGTTGGTATTCTGGGGAGCAAGCGCGGTCGTCGGCGGTTTGAGCGTGTTCGCCTACTTGACGCTCACGGCTAGAGCGGCGACTCACCACGCCGAGACGTCGTGAGGGGGCACCCGCGGCCAGCGAGTCGCGTGTGGGTGTTCGTGTTCCGGTCCGTCTCGGCTAAGCCGAACCACTTTTTGTCCGTGGTGACAGTCACTCAGTATGCGTTACGTTAGCACGGTATTCGAACGGAGCGCTGTCACGTGTGCTGAACGGTGTCCGAGTCGTGGGGCCGATGACTGACGCGGTCGACACCCTCGTCCGCGGCACAGTGGTAAATGTCAACACAGGATCGCTTGAAGACGGTGCCGTCGCCATCGACGACGGTGAAATCGTCGCGCTCGCGGAGCGTCCGGCCGAGCGCACTCTCGACGCCGGCTACGTCGCCCCCGGACTCATCGACGCCCACATGCACGTCGAGTCGAGCATGGTGACGCTGCCGGAGTACGGCAACGCGGTCCTGCCCCGGGGCGTGACAACCGTCATTCACGATCCGCACGAGATAGCGAACGTGCTGGGAGAGCCCGGCGTTCGCGCTGTCGTCGAGGACGCGGCGTACACGCCGCTGAAGGCCCGGTTTACCGTCCCTTCGAGCGTTCCGGCCTCTTCGCTGCAAGACGCCGGTGCGACGCTCTCCGCGGCGGCCGTGGACTCGCTGCTCGACCTCAATCCCGTCGTCGCCCTGGGCGAGGTGATGGATATCCCGGGACTGCTCGCGGGCGACGAGGAGGTACACGCGAAAATAGCGTCGGCACGGGAGCGCGGCCTCACGGTCGACGGTCACATGCCCGGCGTCGACGGCGCGGCTCTCCACGAAGCCGCCCGGTATCTCGACACAGACCACGAGAGCATCACGCTCAGCGAAGCGCGAACGCGAGCGGACCTCGGGATCCGGGTCTATCTGCGCGAGGGCTCTTCGAGCAAAAACCTCGCCGATCTCCTCCCGCTGACTGACGCGGTCGACGCTCGGCGGCTCTCGCTCTGTACCGACGACAGGGAAGTCGTCGACATCGTCGACCACGGTGGCGTCGACTTCGCGGTCCGAAAGGCGATTGACAAGGGTGCAGACCCCGTCGAGGTCGTCCAGATGGCGACGCTCAACACCGCCGAGAGCTACGACCTGCCCTTCGGACGGATCGCGCCCGGAGCGCCCGCCGACCTCGTGTTGCTCGACGATCTGGAGTCGTGGGACGTTTCCCACGTGATGGTCGACGGCGAACTGGACCCCGCAGCGTCGGAGCGGACCGGGGTCACGAATCTGGCGACGGACACCGTCCAGTTCGACCCTGTCGCGGGGACGGACCTCGTAATCGAGGCCCCCGCCGACGCCGCGGAGACGGCCTCCGTCCGCGTTATCGACGCTGTCGGCGGGCTACAGACCGAACCCATGGACGCCACCGTTCCAATCGACTCGGGCGTGCTGGTCCCCCCCGAGGACGAGGGCATCGCTTCGCTGGCCGTCATCGAGCGTCACGGTCGCGGCGGCGGTATCGGACGGGGATTCGTCCACGGTCTCGGCCTGCACCGCGGCGCTATCGGCTCCACCGTCGCCCACGACGCCCACAACTGCGTGGTCGCCGGCGCGGACCCCGACGCGATGGCCATTGTGGCAAACCACCTCCGTGATATTGACGGCGGTATCGCTGCTTTCGACCCGGCTACTGACCAGACTGTCTCGCTCGCGCTACCGGTCGCGGGGCTTATGTCCGACGCCCCGATCGAAACGGTGTACGAGGAGTACGAGCGGGTCGAGGCGTTCGCGACCGACCTCGGCCTCGTCGACAGCGGTCTCATGGAGCTGTCCTTCCTCGCGCTGGAGGTCATTCCGACCTACCGCCTGACGAACAACGGGTTGGTCGACGTACCGTCGGGCGAATACGTCGACGTGCTCCGGTCCTGATTAAGATCTCGATGGCGATCCGTTTGGGGCCGTCGGTGCTTTCGTGTCACTGCCGCCGTGTCCGCTCTCCGACGAGGCCGTGCGTGTACCGGCAGCGCCCTCGGCGTCGACGATGTATACAGAGCTCCGAGAGCGGCGAACCGCCTCAGTCGTCGTCCAGTGCGGCCGCGATCTTCTCCGGGGTGATCGGCATGTCGCCGATCCTGACTCCAACGGCGCGACGGACGGCGTTGCTTAGCGCCGGCGGGACCCCGTTGACCGGAATCTCGGCGACCGACTTCGCGCCGAAGGGGCCAGTCGGCTCGTGGGTTTCGACGATGAGGGAGGTCAGCGGAGGCTGATCGGCCGTGGTTGGCATGTCGTAGTCGCGGAACCCAAGCGTCTGCGGCTGGCCGTCCTCGTCGAATGTGATACCGTCTCCGGTCGCCAGCTCATAGCTCATGTGCATCGCGCCCTCGATCTGCCCTTCGACGAGGGCAGGGTTGAGCGCCACGCCGCAGTCGACGGCGTACACCATATCGTGGATCTCGAACTCCCCGGTCTCCTCGTTTACCGTCACGTCGACGAACTGCGCGCCGAACGGTGGCGGCGATTCTTCGGTGCAGTGGCTCGCGTCACCCATAACTTGGGCGCGCACCTCGTCACCGTACATCGACTCGTACCCGATCTCTTCGAGCGAGACCGACTCGCCGGTGATCTCCGAGATGACAGCGCCGTCGTCGACGGTGAACGCCGACTCGGGTTCGCCAAGCATCCGCGAGGCGAACTCAAACAGCATTCCGCGAGCCTCCTCGGCGGCTTTCTTGACCGCCTGCCCGGTGATGTACGTCGTCGACGAGGCGTAAGCCCCGTGGTCGAATGGAGAGATATCCGTGTCCGACGGCTGTACGAGCACGTCTTCCGGGGGTACGCTCAGCACCTCCGCCGCGATTTGCGCCATCACGGTATCGGCTCCCGGTCCGATGTCGACGGCACCGGTCTGGAGGATGAACGAGGCGTCCTCGTTCATTTTGATATGCGCTGCGCCTAGTTCCTCGCCGGGGACGCCGCTGCCTTGGATTGTCAACGCCATGCCGCAGGCCCGGTGGAGATGGTCCGGTTCGGGTTGGTCGACATCGTCCCAGCCGATCGCCGCGCGCCCCTCAGCGATACACTCGTCCAGCCCACACGAGCGGATGCGTCGGCCGTACTCCTTGTCTTTGAGGATGCCGGAGGCCACCTCTAGGTCGCCCTCCGAGATCACGTTCCGCGAACGGAGATCGATTGGGTCGATATCGAGTTCGCGGGCGATCTCGTCCATGTGACCCTCGACGGCGAGGTGACCTTGCGGGGCACCGTAGCCACGGAAAGCACCTGCGATAGGCAGATTCGTGTGGACGGCGGTCATCTCGTAGCGGATGTTCGGTGTGTGCGTGTACAGGGGTAACGGCTTTTTGCCGACGGCGCTGGCAACGGTCATTCCGTGGGGACCGTACGCGCCAGAGTTCGTGACGGCTTCCATATCTATGGCTTCGAGTTCGCCGTCATCGGCCACGACGCTCCGTAGTTCGACGCGGGCAGGGCGGCGGTTGCGGAGTGCATGGAACTGTTCACGCCGCGTCGTCTCGACTTTTACCGGCCGGTCAGCGGCATCCGTGAGCGCCATCGTTAGCGGCTCGGTAATCATTCCTTGTTTCGAGCCAAATCCGGCCCCGATACGCGGCTTCGACACCTGAATATCTCGAATCGGCACGTCGAAGAGGTGGGAGAGCTGTCGGCGCGTATGGTACGGCACCTGCGTGCTGGAGATTAAGTGATACCGGTTGTCTTCGTCACGGTGGGCAATCGTGGTGTGGGGTTCGGGCACGCAGTGGGACTGGTACGGTGTCTCCCACTCAGTCTCGATCACCGTCAAATCCTCGCTCTCCTCTGCCTTTGAGAAGGCGGCGTCCACGTCACCGATTTCGCCCGACATCTGCGCCTCGATGTTCCGCTCGTAATCCGCGCCCGGCTGGAGGTTCTCCACGTCGTCGGCGCTGTGGAGTTGGGGCGCGTCAGGCTCCATCGCTTCGGCGGTATCAAAGACCGCGTCGTACTCGTCGTACGTGACGTCGAGTTTCCGTGCGGCCTTGCTTGCGGTGTCCTTGTCTTCGGCGACGACGGCGGCGATGGGGTCACCGACGAAGCGGACCGTCCGCCGGAGTACCCGGAGGTCCCACGGGGACGGCTCGGGATAGGACTGCCCGGCAGAGGTGTAGGGTTTCTCAGGAACTTCGGGGGAGTCAGGCGTGACGACGGCGTAGACGTCGTCCATCGCCTCCGCTGCACTCGTGTCGATGTCCGTCACGACGCCGTGTGCGATGTCCGATCGAACGACCTCGGCCTCAGCCAGGTCCGGGAACTCCCGGGCGTAGTCGGCAGTGTACTTCGCCTCACCGGTCACGATCTTTTTTGCGTCGTCCTTCTCCTCACTGTGTGAAACCGTTCGGCGCTCATTCGGTGCCTTCCGGTTATTCGGCGCCTCGTCCCAGTGGATCGGGTTGGATTCCGCTATTTTTTCAGTGTCGGTTGTCTTGTCTTCCGAATCTGGATCGTCAGTTCTGCTCATTTGTCGCTCCCTCCTTCGAGACAATCACAACCGTGACATGTGGCGTCGGTGGAAACACGGCCGCCGTCGGCCGCTACGTCTGCTTCGCCGGACATCCGGGTCGACGCGTCTTGGACCGCATCGATGATCTTTTCGTAGCCCGTACACCGACAGAGGTTCTCCGAGAGGGCGTCACGGATGTCAGCCTCGTCGGGATCTGGGTTCTCTTCCAGTAACGCCTTCGAACGCATGATCATGCCCGGAATACAGAACCCACACTGGAGTGCGGAGTTATCGACGAACGCCGACTGTACCGGTCCCAGATCGTCTTGCGTTCCCAGGTTCTCGATAGTCTCGACCTCTGTGCCGGCGAGTTGGCTCACCGGTCGGATACAGGACTTGACTGGATCGCCGTCGACGATCACCGTACAGAACCCGCAGTTCCCGGTGTCACAGCCCCGTTTCGCACCCGTATATCCGTTGTCTCGAAGGACATCGAGCAGTGTGTCAGAGCGTGCGATCTCAAACGTTACGTCGTCGCCGTTCAGTGTAATATCTATTTCCATATGGATCACTGTTGATCGTTATCCCGAGAGCAGTAAACATCCTCGGGCGAGATGCCGGGCTACAAACGCCCGTGATGGGGTGTCCGGGCGACGGGTCGAGTATTGATTCCCAATGCCCGGGATGCTAACTTGTCACAGAGAATAATACTTAAAATTTTTCATCGGGTACCTCGATTTCGGGTAGACGTGACCTATCCCCCTACGACGAGTACTTTTCTCGACAGGCCGTAGCCGACTCGATTCGAATTCGCCAGGGCTCTGCGGTCTCTTCGCACCGACCGTCATCACTCCGGTGGCTCCGATTCGAACTGCACGAGGGTCGGTACTGCAGGTGCGGCGTTAGACGCTTGGGGGTCGTGGACATTTATTACACGACGGATTCAATCCGCTACTCATGGGACTCGTACAACCACGCCGACGAAGTGACGGAATGCCGACGTGTAACAGTGACCCTGCTGACTGCTGGGCGAGTAAGGGTAGGCGAGGAGAATGACAGACGTACTGGTTACCAACGGAACGGTCGTCACGCAGAACGGGAGCCGTGAAATCATCGACAACGGTGCCGTCGCCGTTGAGGATGACAAGATATCAGCGGTCGGTCCTGCCGAGCGTCTCGAAGACGAGACGAGTCCGGACCGGATCATCGACGCCGAGGGCGGGGCGGTAATTCCCGGATTGGTAAACGCACATACCCACGTCTCCGATATCTTCCTCCGCGGAGCATTCGAAGGCGATCGAGGGTTGTACGATTGGCTGTTCAACGTGAAACAGCCTGCCCTCGCAGTGATGGACGCCGATGAGCACGCTCTCGCGGCGCGACTGTATTGCGTCGAAGCCATCCAGTCGGGAACGACCACGTTCGTCGAGAACGCAACGGCCCTCGACTGGACCGATCTCAAGCCGACACGACGGAAACTCGACGTCTACGACCAGCTCGGAATTCGAAACGTCTACGGCGCTGGACTCAGGGACCGCTCCCCGGACGAGGATTTCAGACGTCTGTTCGAGGAGATTACAGGCTCCGGGGGTGGATCCGTTCATCCGGGACCCGACGCACTCATTGTCGAAACCGAGGATGGGTTGGCGGATGTCGAATCACTCATTGAGGCGTATCACGAGCCTGAGGAGCGACAGTCGGTCTGGCCGGCCCCAGCGACGCTCGCGACTACAACGTCAGATATGCTCCGGGGAGCGTACCGGCTCGCCGAAGAATACGATGTGATGACGACAGCCCACGTCGCGGAGGCAGAAGCGGAGGTGAGAGAGCGAGGGGCGATATCGAGTATCGAATATCTTCGCAATGTCGGCTATTTAGGCGAGCGCGCACTGCTCGGCCACTGTGTCCAGACGAACGATCGAGACGTCCGCCTGCTCGCGAAGTCGAATACGCCGGTCGTACACAATTATCGGGCGAACATGCAGCTTGCGACCGGTTTCGCGCCCATTGTCGATATGCTCGGCCGCGGCGTCACCGTCTGCCTCGGGACCGACAACACGATTCTGAACGACACGGTTAATCCCCTTTCCGACGCTCGAGCCGTTGCGACTGCACACAAGGGGTACCATCGCGATTCCGGAGTCGTCCCCGCAGGGACAGCGTTTGATATGGTGACGCGGGACGCTGCTCAGGCCATTGGACGCGGTGATGAACTCGGATCACTCGAACCCGGCACGCAGGCCGACCTTGTGGTGATCGACCTCGATCGACCGCATCTCACTCCAACTCCGGATCCAATACACACCCTCGTCTACGGCCTCCAAGGGGGAGAGGTCGAGACGGTCCTCTGTGCCGGCGAGGTTGTAATGGATAATCGAGAGCTGCTCACGCTGAAAGAACCTCTCTCCGAACTTCTTTCAACGGCCGAACGTACGGCCGCCGACATCGTTCGACGGGCTAACATCGAATGAACGACTTCGACCGATAGCCCCCGGAGTGGAGATTGACCCGCGGTTGTACGTGAGTTCGTGAGGAACTCTAGCTTCGATATCGCATTCGGCAGGCTTGGTGAGGTAAAGTCGACCGTCGCCGAGAACAGGCGAATTATGTTTAGAGTGCTCTGTTGAATCCACAGAAGACGGAGAGATAGCGTCGCTCTGAAGGTGGAAGCGAAGCGGAAGAGCCGAATGTGGCTAAACTACTCTTCCGCTTCGTTAAGCAAGCCGCGTCGCTGGCTCAAAAGCGCTGTGCCGCCAGTCCAACGGCGGTGAGTGATCCGACTGGCAACGGATTTCCCGGGTGGAAGCATGTCACGCTCCACTTTTTGCGGGTTCACATGGATGCGACGTACCGCGAAATCGTGGATTGGGCGAGTGAAATGGATCGGGTTCGTGGGCTGTTACAGCTCGCTCGAACGGCATTTCCCGTACCCTCAACGATGTACCGGTCGTTTGAGAGGGTGCCCATGTCCGTGTGGCGCGGCTTCCTTCGTGAGTCCGCGACCATCTGCGATCCGGGCTCGCACGGAGCCATCGATGCCACCTATTTCGATCGAGAAACGGCATCGAGACACTACCAACACCGCTCGGATCGCCACATACGCACGCTGAAAACGACGGCCATAGTCGATACAGATTCGTGTGCCATCCTCGATCTTCACTGCTCGGCACACTGGCCTCACGATACGCAAACTGGCCGTCGAGTCGCCCTGCGTAACACCGAGAAAATCGAGAGTCTCGCCGGCGACAAAGGCTATGACGACCAATCTCTCCGGGACGCCCTCCGTTCAGCGGGCGTCCGGCCGTTGCTGCGTCACCGATTGTTCGCTGCGTACGATCACGCCCACAACGCACGGTTGGACAGCGAATTATACGGCCAACGCTTGATGGCCGAGACCGCCTTTTCGGCCATCAAACGTCGGTTCGGCACCGCTGTCCACCCTCGCGCGTGGTACCGCGAGTTCGTGTTGACCGCCACAGTCTACAACCTCGAACAGGCTCTCAAACAGTGATCCCCACGCCGTCATCGGATTCAATAAAGCAGACTCTTCTATAGCCGATTCCCCCATCATAGCTCCTGGAGATCAGTAGATCGCTGGGTCAAAGCCTTCGCAGCTCTCCACAATGTCATCATCTAACCTTGACACTCTCGTGGGTATGATTAGGAATTCTGGATGGTAACAGAGACACGATCGTGGATTGGTCCCTCCTCGTCTCGCAAACGACCGCCCGACCGGCCATTGTGAATCGCGAGTGTCTCGCTCACGATGCTGAGGGCAATTTGGACTGGTTCACCGCCCCCAAGGTCAAGTCCAACCGGTGTCGATACCCGTTCGAGCTGGTCCTCTGTGAACGTCGCCCCATCCTTGGCGAGTTCGTCTTGAATCTGTTCAAAACGCTTTCGCGGCCCCATAAGTCCAATATAAGGGATTTCGGATGACTCCAGAAGCGCCTCAAGGGCAAGGCGGTCGTCGAGAAAGTTATGCGACATCAGGACTGCGTAGGTCATCTCGTCGGCCAGTTTTGCGAGATCGGTGGGACGCGTCGCCACAACCTCATGGGCGTGGGGAAAGTCTTCGTCAGCCGCCATAGCGCCGCGGGCAGATGCGACCACAACTTCGAATCCAACCGTGCGACCGAGGCGAGAGACCGGTTGAACGTCGTTCTGGTTTCCAAACAGGAGCAGTTGAGGCGCCGGTTTGATGCTATCAACGAAGACCCTAACCTCGCCATTCCTTGATGAGACCTCGACCGTTGCGGACTTCCCCTCAGTACGGAATTTCTTGGTGACAGACACGATTTCGTCAACGACCACCTCTGGAAGCGATTCACGTTCACTGGAAGGTGTGGGGTTACCGTTCGCGTCGACGACCGTGCGATCTCCTATCGAGACCGCTGGGTCGGTGGATTCGACGGAGGTCAGGACTGTCATCGGTTCCCTATTTTCCAGCACCGAAAGCATGGGCTCCACCGAGTTGTCTACGGGTTCCAACAGGAGGTCGATGACCCCGTTACACCCCAACCCGAGCCCCCACTCATCGTCGTCCATCAGATCGAACGTCTCGATCTGGGGACGACCAGTATCTCTGATTGACACCGCCAAATCGACGACCGGCCCCTCAAGACAGCCAGCCGTCACCGCGCCGAGGCTTTCCTCGTCGGCAGGGACGAGCATTTTTGCGCCCGGGCGGCGATAGGCAGACCCCTCGACATCGGTAATGGTCACAAGTACTGCGGGTTTGTCGTTTCTCAAGCTACGTCGTAGCTCTCGGAAGAGTTCCGGTTCTGAGATGCTCCATGGATCTGGGTCGCTGGGATTACTCATAGTCGCATATTCGTGTGCTTGTTTATTTACTTGCTCCTTGAACCGGTACAGGATGGACCGCCTTACTTTCGTTAAGCGCTCGGGATGAGGAGAGTTCGCACTATAGTAGCCGGTAGAACTTTTTACTCAGAAAGTGACGTTGTCTATAATGGAACACCTCAATGAGATCTCTGTCGAAGAACTCCAAGAGGCGCTTGACAAAGTTGACGGAAACAAACCCACACAGCGGTTGTTAGCCGCGATCGCGTACAAAAATGATGTCGCGCAAACCGAACTTGCCGAGTGGTACGATACAGAACGAAAAACGATCTATAACTGGCTCAAGCGGCTCGATACGGACGACCCACTTGAACAGGCTGTTTCAGATGCTCACCGATCTGGACGAAAGCGAAAACTTTCAGAAAAACAGCAACAAGAGTTTGAGCAAACGGTCCACGAATCACCCCAAGAGATCGGCTTTGACGCGCCGGCGTGGACGCCGGCGCTCGTACAAGAATATCTTCAAGAAACGTACGGCGTTGAGTACTCAGTCCCGAGCTGTCGGCGGTTATTGAAAGAGGTTGGATTGAGTTATCAAAAACCACGTCGTTCAGCCGCTGAATCCGACGATGACGAGCAAGATGAGTTCTACGACGAGATTAAAAAAAGCGGCGGGAAATGGACGCCGCAGTAGTGTGTATCGATCAAACCAAGAAATCTGTCCAAGCTGAGCCGCGTGCCGCGTGGTTTCCGCGGGGCACGCGGCTTTCTGTTGAACTTTCAGGCCAATGAGACTGGACGTGTCTGCTGGGCGCGATCACCGAGGACGGTGATCGCTTCTTCTCTCGATTCACAGAGTACATCACCGCCGATCACGCGAAACATTTCATTTTGACACTATGTGAAGAATTTGAAGATGATCTAATCATCGTTCTCGATGGAGCACCATACTTTCAGGCGTCGGCCGTCACGGACCTCGCGGCCCGTGACGACCTCGCGTTTGTGACGCTCCCCTCGTACTCGTCGGAGTTGAACCCGGTCGAGGAATGCTGTGAGTAATTACTTCTAGTATTTACTATAATGCTTCAGCGTAGCGTGCGATGTAGCGGAGCTGCTCAGGCGAGTACCCATTGAGGGTGTCGACCATCTCTGCCGAGAGGTCTGTCGGCGGGGTCGGTGACTCGTAGGACATCAGCGGTCGCCCCGTGTTAACCAACAGAGCGGGTATCGGCATAGATTTGTTGGTTAATCAGATATCGTCTCTTCACGGGTTGAAGAGTATGAATAGCAAACTATTCGGGAATAGAACGCCCCATTAGATGTCGTCGGGACGGGGCGCGTTCTCGTACTTGACCATCTTCTCGGATTTATCGCTGATGGTGTCGTAGATCTGTTGGAGTGTCTCTTCAGCGGCGAGCAGGTTGTGCTCCTCCAGGAACTCCTGACCCTCTTCGGTGAGACCGTAGAACTTCCAGGGGTAGCCCTGTCGGCGCTGGTCGTCGTCCAGGGCGACCTCCTTCACGATGCCCTCATCGATCAGCTTCTGGATGTGCTTGTCGACGGTCGCATCGCTCACACTGGGATTGAGCTCCTCGAGTTCGTACATCGATGGGAGCTGTTGGGGGTGAGCAAGAATATCGCTGTTGACATCCTCCTCCGCGTGAACGCGGAGGAATCCCGAGGTTGGGATATTAGGGTTTGGAGTCTCCCACCTCTCGTTGCGGTTGGAATCCACAGGAGAGGTCGTACAGGTAGACTCCGGGCTGTGCCAACCAGCCGGTACTCCTATCCCCGGACAACTGCCCGGTAGACTCGGAGTTACTTTCCTCGTTGATGTCCAGACGGATGTTTTCCGCCCCGTTCACGTCCGCGTTGAACGCCGCATCACACGACTCGCAGACGTACAACCCGCGTTCGACACGCTGGCTGTCGTCTTCTCTTCCACAAACGCAACACGTTTTACTCGTGTCACGTTCGGACACTTCCATGACCTCGATGCCCTCAACTTTCGCTTTGTACTCGAGGATCGACGTGAAGCGGTCGAACGCCCACCCGTGTAGGTCGAGGTTTCCGTGCCGACCCCAGTTCTTCGACTTGCCGTTCTCGTCCTCGCGGACGCCTTCCAAGTCCCCGACATTGATGCGACCCACACTACGCTCGATACATTTCTCCACGATGTGTTTGGCGAGACTGTGGAAGAAGTGGGTGCGGCGTTCCGACCATTTGTGATGAAGTCGCGTGGCCCTGTCGCCACTGCTGTCGTCACAGTTGGCGATTTCTTTCGGGAAGTAGTACCCGTCCTGTTTCAGGCGGTTGCCGGGATAGAGGTCGGCGTCTTCGGTGCTGTAGGCGACAGCGGCGAAGTTGCTGATACCGAGATCAATGCCCGCAGTCTCGGTTCCGGGAGCGTCGGGCGTCTCGATTTCGTCCTTGCAGACGAGGTGTAACTCCCATCGCTCCTTTGTTTGGTCGTAGACAGCACGAACCTGTTGCAGGTTCTCAACCTCGACGCCGGGGCGTGTCTCGTATTCGACAAGGATGTACTCCCACGCTTTCGGATGTTCTTTGTGGCTCGCTCCCTTGGAGAGGCGGACACGGTTGTTCTTAGTGTCGTGTCGGATGCCGTTCTGTTTCCACGTCACCGTACTGCGTGGGTGTTCTTTGTGGACGCGACGACCCTGTTGGTCGTAGTAGTTTTGTTTGCGGTAGCCGGGCGGATTGTCTCGTTCGTCATCACTGGAGTACCACGAGTTGAAGGCTTCAGCGAGTTCCTCCAGAACCCGCTGACTGGACTGACTGTGCAGTCACTTGTACTTGTCGTGACCTTTCAACTCGTTTTTCAACTCCTCGTGGTCGGGAATCTCCCCGGTCTCCTCCCAGACTTGGCGGGAGTGGTAGTTGGCGACGTTCCAGAGTTTGCTGGCACTCCACCCGTGTCGGTCAAGCGAGCCCTCTACCTGACTGTAATTGAGGATTTTCGCTCGATGGGTTCGGTGGACTTCCAGCATTCTGAACGCCTGTATAATTGCTTATAATCGCTTCTCTTCTAAAGAATGGGATTGAGAACGGTGGAATATCCAGTCCTGTCGAAGTCAGTAGAACGTGTCACGGAGTGACGGCGCGTATCCACGGCCTGAAGGCCGTGGTATTGCGCCAATTCAGCGTATAATTCACTGGTCCTCACGCTCTTCCCACTCCGGACGTGGTGTCGGGGACGGGAGTTCGTCAACCTCAGTTCGAAGTTCGTCCTCTGTCGTCCACGGGAAGCATCGTTCGTGGAGTTCGAATTTACGGAATTTGTTGAGATGGACCCAACTGTACGTTGTCGGCTCTTCGTCCTCATCTGCCCGCTCGTCGATCACATCCCACACCTCCTGTTCGTCGATGTCGAGACCGCTCTCTTGGGCGCGATCGACGAGCGACTCGACGTTTGCTTTGACTTCATCCGTCGACAAATCCTCTGTGAACGCTATCTCAAGGGCGGCCTGAATGACGTGCTGTGGCGAGTCAAGGTTCTCGTCAGTCACCCACGCGTAATCACGTGGGAACACGTACGACTTGTCGAAATACGGCGGGTCATCGATCTCGCCCAATTCAGGCGCCTCCCCACCACTCTCCTTCTCGAAGACCCCAACGATGTAGTCGCTGTACGTCGCGAGCAACGAAAACATGATATCGAACGTATTGAGGCGGTCAGTCGAAAGTTCGAGGAGATCACCCATGATGAACGGATAGGCACCGAGCTGCTTCGTGAGTTCGTTCTGGACGGCGCGAAGCCGGCGGATATAGGGGTCGCGATAGCTCCCCAAAATAAAATACGATGTCCGCTGACTCCAGAGATACGGCAATTCACGCTGGGTGAACCGCCAGATTTCCCGTTTCTCTGCAGGCTCAAGTTCGATGCCCCCGACGGCCTCGTGAACAACGGTCATAATATCCCCAGCGTCCGGCGGCGGGCTTGGGTCGGTCATTAGCTGTTGATTCAAACCACATCACCTTATCCTTTCTGAACCACTTTGATTTTTTCTGATTTAACTAACTTGGACGACCCTAACTGTTATAGCGTCCTACACCGTACTGCCACGTATGAGCGAAACCGACGCTGGCCCGGCCGATGGAGGGCCGTTCGCGGAACAGCAGCGGCTATTCAAGCTGCTGTCCCAAGATACGCGCCACCTTATCATCCAGGAGCTGCTGGGCCATCCCGCCCATCTGATGTCGCTCGCCGAACTCGAGTATATGACCGGGAAGAGCCAGGCGGCCATCAAAGACCAGTTGGAGACGTTGATCGACGCCGGGCTCCTCGCACGCTACACGTACGATCCAAGCGAGGGAAAGCGTGATCTCCCCTCTCAGTTCTACGGGTTCACAGAGCGGGGGGTCGAGGTCCTCCACGACTACAAGTATCTCCGTGGCCTTCCGGTCGCACGTGCCCTCTACGAGAACACGCGTAAGACCGAGAAAATCGAGCGCCACGAATCGGCCCCACGTCCGGAGCTTCCGGATGCTGTCGCGGCAGCCCTCGAGTTCGACGAGCCCGTTCTCGACACAGTCGATGGTGGCACAAACTCGTAGTTCGTTGTCGAACAGCACGGTTCTCGACGCTGCAGAGACGGGACGTCGACTTCGTACCTTGGTCAGCGTATCCGGGGCGGAACCTCCAGCCTTGAGGAGTGGGCGAAACGAACGAGTAGGCCAGAGAGCAAGTCGACAACTCCACCACATTTGACGGACTGTTGCCGTTCTCTCTCCCAGTATTTATAAACTATCAGACACACATCTGACATATGGAGGTGCGGCGGACCGTCCCGATCAAACTCAACGTACATAGTGATGACGCCGCACTTCTCCGTGAAACCGTCGATGAATTTCAATGGGCCGCCAACTACGTCGTTGATCACGCTTGGCAGGGCGAATACAAAACAACGAGCAAGGCCCAGTTACAGGAGGAAACCTACGGCGACGTGCGTGACCAGACGCGATTACACGCCAATCTCGTCCAGAACGCTCGCAACAAGGCCGCCGACGCCATACAGAGCGTCGTCGCCCGTTGGAAGCAAGGCGAGTATGCGGGGAAACCGCACTTCTCGACCCCGACTATCGTTTACGACAAGCGATGCGCGACCTTCCACGACGAGTACGTCTCGCTGGCAACTGTTGACGGGTGTATCGAAATCGAGTACATCCTGCCAGACGGCGGCCGCGAGCGAGAGCAACTCGTCGGCAGTCAGCGACTCGTCCGCGGGGCCGTCCCGCACGAACACGTCCGTCAGCTGTGTTTCGCCCCGCGTGAGCGTGCCCGTCTTGTCGAATGCGACCGCGTCGATGTTCGCGGCCGTCTCGACGTGTTCGCCACCTTTGAATAGAACGCCCTGCCGGCCACCGGAGGCGATTGCTGATAACACCGCCGCCGGCGTAGAGATGATGACGGCACACGGCGACGCGGCGACCATCAGGGTTATCGCACGATTGAACGTGCTGGTAAACTCGTTCCCGATCAGGAGCGGTATCGCGATTGCCGCGTTCGTCAGCACTCACACTCGCCAGATACCCCGTGTCGTCGATCACCCGGGACAGCAGGCGGTTCCACGGGAGGACCTCATCTTCGGACGGCGTCGCACAGCCGCTGAGGGTCCGCCGCGTTGTGAGGAGGTCGAACGTGACGCTGGAGGTGAAAATGACTAAGTTGATGACGACCGCCTTCGACATCGAAACAACGTGGTTCGAGACCGATGACGAACTCACTAAGAGTTCGTGAACACTGTCACCTCTGATTGTACGCTCAATTTCGAGCTCTTTTGAGAGAACATCTTGGGGTCCATGAGAGAGCAACTTCTCCACCGGACCCATTCTGTATTCCGGCGATAATTTTCACCGTATCACCCTTATGTAGGTCTAATTCATACGTCTGATCTCGTTGTGTCGTGTCATCGACACGGACATCATCAGAGCCTCTTTTCAATGCCGAACAACTCCCCGGGGGCAGATGCTACAGTCACGCTTGTTGCAGACAGATATGCTCTCCCGTCCATGTATGCGGTTTGAACGGGAGAGCATAAAATAGATGTTTAGAAAATACGGATACTTTAGTTACTTACACAGATGCGTTCTGTTTCTGCATCTGTAGTGTATTGGAGTTGTGTTCGAATAGAGAGTTACAGTCCTCTACCTGTCTTGGTTAAGCGGTTCGCGGTGGAGTACCTCGCTCTCATTGAAGACGACAATGGCCATCTCAGGCTCCGAGTCGATCGTAACGCTAGTCTCGTCGCCGGCGGTCACCTCGTCGGCGTCGGAATCCCAAGAGCGCAATCCGTCGGTCGCGGGTTCCACGACCACGTCAACCTGGTCAGCGTCTAGCGCGTCACCGCCGGCGTGCGTGAACGTCACGACGCCCCCGTCGCCATCCTCAGCCGGTTCATACACGACCTCGAACGTCGCCTGCGGGGAGATCACGTGCTCGGTTACGGTTCGGGTCTCCTCGCCAGCAGTCCACTCGACAGTGATCGTTGTGCCGGCGGACAGATCACCAAGCGACAGCGTCTCCCCACCGGTCAGTCGGTCCGTCTCATCGGCGGGCTGGTCTGTTGTGGGCTCACCATCGATCAGAACCTGGAAGACATCGGCGTTGCGACGAACCTCGCCGACGTAGCGGAGCGTCGTCCCCGACGCTTCGTTGTCGCCCCCGTCTCCTTCGTCAACGACGAATCCGCGGCGGGGTGCCGCCGAGAAGTGAGCGACGGAGCTGGTCGCCGACCCGTTCTCAAACTCGGTGTGGACGCTGACGACAACGGTGTCGTCGAGCCCGACGTCGTCGACCGTGATCGTGTCTCCCGTCGTTAGTTTGTCGTGCTCGGACGCAAACGCCGACTTCTGATCGTCTTCTCGTCCCTGGAAGTCACCAGCACTGTTCACCGACACGCGCAGTCGTTCGGGGTCGGCAGGCTGTTCGCCGACGTACTCGATCGTCATCGCCTCGGAGTCAATATCGTAGGTCGCCGCGAGTGCGTCGCGTGCCGTGGTTGTGCCGCCAATATGGTGTTCGCGGTCGCCGCCGGTCCACACGAGTCGGACCCGCAGGAGTGGGGGTACTGGAGCAGTGAATGAGTCATCCGGACCAAACTCGTCGAGTTTGTCCGCGGGCTGGACATCGGCCGGGGTGCGACCGACCTGGAGCGCTAACTCTGACGCTGGAAGCGCCCGACCGCCTCGGTGTTGGACCGTAATCTCGCCGGCGTCCGGGTCGTATTCGATCGATGCGCGCGTGTTCGGAACGACCTCATGTTCGGCAATGACAACCGGTTCGTCTGGCTCCTGCCACTCGACTGCGACTGTACTTCTCAGGGGAAGTTCGCCGAGAACCATCTCCTCGTCGCCCGAGAGTGTATCGTGTTCGTCAGCAAACTGCGTGTCAGCTGTCTCTCCGTCGACCAGCGTCACGAACGCGTCAGCAGGGCGAGACTCCTCTCCGTCGTACCTGACTGTGGTCCCGTCCTCGGCATGTGAGTGGATCCAAACACGCGGGGGGCGGGCACGGTAATGGATGAGCGACCTGCCACCCATCGGTTTCTCAACGTCGAACTCTAGCTGTACACTGTCGCCAATCGACACGTCCGTGACGGTGACTGTATCGCCAGGTTCGAGGGTTCCGTCGGTGAATTCCTCGCCGACTGTTTGGACGCCTCCCTCGCCGCGGTGGACCAGCTGAAGGCTACTTGCGTCGGCGGGGCGCTCGGCCTCGTAGCTGAGTTTCAACGTTTCGGCATTCATCTCGTACTCGACGTCGAACGCCTCGCGGTCGACCTGTTCGCGAGCGTACGTGTCGTAGACATTCGCGTCCGGGTCGAACCACCGCAGCATCACGGTTGCGATCAGTCCAGTCTCGACAGCGATCTCATCGCCGGCCGTGAATTCCTCGCCGTCGAAGACCGTGTCGCTCACCTCATCGCCGTCGTGCCACACTTCCAGCTCGTCGGCCGGCACCGCCTCGCCTTCAACATGCTCGAACGTCACGGTGCCGGCAGCGCGGTCGTATTGCGACCGGATGTGGGCATCCGGTGACGCCTCACGGTCAAATTCCGGCGGGGCCTCGACGACGGTGTCGACGAGTACGAGTCCGTCGGTTCGGGTGATGTCCATCTCGACCGGGACGGCGGGGTCGACGGTACGCACGAGTCGCTCGATGGTCTCGTCGTCGAGCCCGTCGGCGTCATCAGCCGGGCGGATCACATACGCGTTCTCCGCCGTTCCGTCGAGGTCTCTGAGGTCGTCAGGATCGGTCTCGAAGCCGGCGGCGAACGCGTCTACGTCCTCGGGGACCGCGGGCGGAAACGGACCATCGGCAGCGTCCGGAATCAAAAGCACCGTCTCGAATCCACCAAGTCGAGGGAGGGCGGCCGCGCCCAGCGGCGATTCCGCAAGGCGATCGACATCGTCGGCGGCCGCACGGCCGGCGGCGCGAGCGACTTCGATCCGCCGATCGCTCCTGTCGTCTTCCGCCGAGTCCGAACGACTGCGAGGACTTGGCGAATCCCCACTGCCGGTCGCAGTGGCCGCCACGCCGTCACCGGTGAGGAACGCGGTCTCACCGTCATCGGCGAGTCGCCAGTCGGCAGGGAGTTCGTCCGTCGTCTCGGCCTCCGCGGGGACCTCGTCGTCCGACTCACCGCCGGTATCACCGCCTCCCTCGCCGACCGCAATCGTCTCACCGCGGTCGAGTCGGTCGAAGCCGCCAGCTGCCGTCACCAGCTGGAACCCACGTTCGGCCGAAGTGACCGCGACCGTCGCAGACAACTCGTCGGCGTCAATGTCGAGCCGCTCAGTCGCGGAACGGGCGCGGTGGCTCAGTTCCTCTGCCGCGTCGGCGTCGATGCGCTCCGCAATGACTATCGCGTACGTCGTCGACAGCGCGTCGCCCGCCGGAACAGGGAGGAAGGCGTCGGCGAATGGTGCCGAAATATCGATGTCAAGGGCGGTCGGTGTCCCGGCCGGTCGGCCAGAAACGTTCACGTCGGTTTCAGAGGTGAGAACACCTGTCAGCGCTGCGAGCGTCAGGGCGCTTCCTCCGAGGAAGCCCCGACGGGAGGGTCGTACCATACGCAGAGATACCGACACCGCACATAAAAACGGCCGATAATACAAATCGTTATTGTAGTCTTCAAGCATCGGCTGCTCCCGTTATGCCATCGCTGACCGCCAGCTTCGCTATTTGCGTGTGAGACTGATCGCTCAGTACAGATAGTTCAACGAATAGCATTTTTATGCAGCATTGTATCTGGAGGATAATAGCTCACCAGAGCTGAATAGTTGTAATGAGAGATGTTCGAATGACAGGAGATAGCAGTTCCAACCACGTTGCCAGTCAACCGGTTGTTGTTCAGGAGGTACCCATCAGAACGAGATACCAGACAATATCGACTCAGAGCTGTATTCGGCAGAATGCCACATCAACTCGTTCCACGAATTCAAAATTGTGCCTAGAGGCGAGCTTGTTGAAGCACTCCGCAACAACGGCTACACGGTAGATTTCAGAGACCGATAATGACAATGAGCGTCAACTGAGCGGGCGTTCGGAGTAGTTCTCGCGCAGAGACGTTGGTGTACTCTCGCCGTCCGAGATACCCGATCATGAACTCGGCACCGTGTGCGAACACCAACGCGCCAATTCCGAGTAGAAGGTTGATAGACAGCACTATTGAGCGATCAACTGACAGCCAGTACAACGCGCTTGGTGGGACGACTGAGAGCGCCCATGTGCCAAGCATTGAGAGTCCAAACGGGACGTTTCGCGGATAGATCGGCGGCCATCCGGGTCGAGGACACCACCCGCCTCGTTTCTCGCGGAGTTCGTGTAACGGTTCGATCTGACCGACAACGTCGGGGGAGTCACGCTCATCAAAGAGTATTTTTCTGACTCCCAACAGTACCGTGCTGAACGCTTCAATCCAATATATAACGAGGAGTGCCCAGGGGTTTCATCCCAAAACAATAACCCCGATAAGCGGCACGAGATTTGCACCGATGAGGACGAGGCTTTCGAGCGAGCGGAGTGGCGAGGTGGAGGGCGATGCGTGCATACTTCGGTACGGGTATTGACCGATTGAGTCGACTCTTGAATATATAAGATGGTTCGTACATCACCGATGGCAAAGTTTCTGACGCGACAGCACCGAATTAGAGAAGAGAGTGTGTACACTGCGCTCTTGAGACAGCGAAACAGGGACGATTCCGTACCGATACCCCCTCAGAGTGAGAATATCGCTCTTATTTCGGGCATTTTATTGGAGGGGACTAAGAGATACTACTCGAATGGCCCTCCAACTCAGCCATGCGGTTAGCGACGGTATTCGGCGTACACTCACCCGAACTGGTGGAATCCTCTTCGTTGGGTTCCTCGTGATTCAGTTCGGGATTCAAACAGCTGTCAACAGTACTGTTCTCGGGTATCTCCCGCCCCAAGCCGCGGCGCAGTTTAGCCGCAACGCTGGGCTCGCGCTTCCGATGTCTGGAAATGTCGGACTTGCCTTGTTTGGTGTGCTCATCATTCTGAGCTCGGTGTACTTTGTGATTCTCTCTCGAACGTTTGCTCAACCACTGAGCGAGATGTCGACGTTTCCCGCGCCGGCGACGCAGCGACTCGGGCGAGCCACGGCAATCGCGCTGGTCGGTGGACTGATCGTGAGCATCACGGTGATGATTGGCTTCTTCCTCCTGTTCATCCCGGGGCTGTTCTTTGCGGCCTCGTTCCTGTTTTTCATCTTCGCCGTTGCCGTCGAAGATCGCGGCATCATCAGTAGTCTCAAACGGAGTTGGGGGCTGGCTCGCGGTTCCCGGCTTAAACTCGGCGTCCTTGTCGTTGTGTCCGCCCTGTTCGGCGGGGTTATCGGTGGTGTCGCACCGCTGTTGGATCTCGCTGGTGTGCCGGTCGCCGCTGATGTCGTAACGGTCGTTCTCACGACAGTATTTTTCCTGCCGTACTATGCGATCATCGCGTCGGCGTACCTCCAACTGCGTGACGACCGAGACGTTTCCAACCGGTCGACAACAGAGCCCATCGACGCGTCACAGGTACCTGAACTCTAGTCGGTTCGCTCACCCCTGCTGAAACCCTCGGTACGCAATATATCCCTGTGCGGGTACGGTCACCACAGTATCTTCACGTGATACCGGATAATTCGCTCAGCAGTCAAACGAGGACTTTCACGAAAATAACAGTTCACTCTCATTTCGCAACATGACCGCCAGCTGAGAGATATATTAAATCTCTCACTAATTTGTACGCACTGGAGGTTCAGAACTCGAAAGCTGTTCCACTGTGGGTAATGAAATCCGTACTGATCAGGGCCGTCCTGCTGATTTCCGGGGCTCTGTATTCAAATATGATAAATATATGCCAACTCGTTTCGATAAGATGCCCACAGTGGACAGAGACAAACGTCTCGAGGAAGTTCCCATGTCCGCCCGTCGATGGGGTGTAGACATCAACCACAAAGAATCTGTTTAGAGGATTGTATTTTTGCCCGGACATGTATTGTGCCCGCCGCCGCGCCCTCTAACTGCCCGGCGCTTCCGCAGTTCCGACCTCAACAGTGGTTGTTTGAGTCCACATAGCCTCGATGAGTACGCGCTTATTGCAGACGAACTGGTCCTTTCGTCGGTCGGTCAGCCGTATCTAAAGCCCGACCTGGCGGAGATCGAAGCTGTGACGCGAGTCGATTTTTCCACCGAAATGAAAACGCGGGGATTCCAGCAAGCTATTTCAAAGAATCCGTTTAATCATCGTGCTGTCTAGCGGTTTGTGTGAGAGAACAGGACGATGATGTCATAGACACACTGAAATTGTTAGTTTGTCAAAATATGGCACAATCAGCGTGCTGAACACGGAAGTCACAGTGACCGAACGTTCGTCCTCAGTCTTCCGTGAGGCCGAGTTGCTCAGGTACCTCCTGCGGGTCGTAGTAGAGCCGAGCTTCCTGCACCCTGCCGTCCGCGATTATATCCTTCGCCATGCCGTTGATCTCGATCTCACGCCCGGTCGGTGGCACACTCTTATACTCCCCTTTGTGTGTTCCCGTTATTGTCCATTCTTTCATAACGATCCCGTCATCCACGAGCAAGTCCTCGGCGACGACGTGCCAGTCGGGAAACGCCGACCGAACCTCTCGGAGGTACGCTTCGAATGCCTCGCGTCCATGGAGCTCACCTTCGGGGAGAGCCGGATCGGAGAGCGCGATCGACTCGGCAACCACATCTAGCTTCGAGAGGTCCCCGTTCCACAGGTCCTCGTAGTCCTGATAGGTATTCAGGGTCTGTTCGTGCTCGGTGGTGCTGGCTTCCGACATGGGTTGATCCACCCGATTCAGAGTCGGTGACACGAGCGGATATTATTACCCGATGAATGCGTTCCCAACCCCTGCGAACGTTTGCGCCCTGTGCAAAGGCTGTCGGACACCCCCCTCTCTATACTGTCCCGCGCTTCTCCCAGACCAACTATTAGATAGAACGTGACCGTATGCTCTGTATATGGCAACGTATGACATGGATTCTGCGCTGGAGGCCATCCAGTTCTTTGCGAATTCGGCCAACAGCGTCCGGGTGTTCGAGGCACTCGCCGACGGGGTGACGACGAGCAGTGCCCTCGCCGAGCGCACGTGTGCATCGCGGTCAACGGTTGCCCGGATCCTTGATAAGGGGGAATCGCGGGGGTGGGTCGAATCCGAGGGAAGTCAGTATGAACTCACGTACATGGGAGAAATTATGACCGAAAAGTTTCGCGCTTATCGGCAGACGGTTCAGGGGGTCCAGCAACTCGGGGAAGCGGTCAATTACCTCCCGGAACCGGCTCAAGAACTCGATATCCGCCATTTCCGCGATGCCAATATCACGGTTCCAACAGAAGACTGGCCGGAGGCTCACCTCAATCGGGCACTGGAGCTGTACCGGACCGGCGACACATATCAAGGACTTACACAGAACGCTCCGGATATATTCGTCCGGACGCTCGCTGACTTGGTTGACCAAGGGCGACTGGAGTTTGAGGCAATTATCGAAGCCGAATTTATTGAGTATCTCACTGACGACCCGGAACGGGCGACTCCGTGGCATTCGATCGCCGATCAGGTGTGGCTGTACGATGGTCCCATCACGTTCAGCATGCACATCATAGATGAAACAGTGGTGTTGTGGTTGGGCTACATTGAGGATAATCAATGGATAGGTCCGGGGCTGCTAGAAACCGAAAACCCGGTCGTCCGTGAGTGGGCCGAGTCGCTCTACGAGGAATATCGGGCCGAGGCTGAGCCACTCGATCCAGAGGTATTGCCCGAGGCCTGAGATACGCGGGGCGAAGTCACACAACACTTCCAATCGGGGACGACAATCGATTTACTATCTCATCCATCCCCGAGTCGTATAACGCGAATCCGGGCCAAAGACGAACCCCGACACGACCCGTAACGGATTCTACGCGAATTCAGCAATGCTGTTCTCAGCGGGCGGTAGAGGCCATGAAACACTCGATAATAGCGGGTGGGGTGGAAGTGGACTCGCGGGGAATCCATTACACCGCTTCAAAGAAATCGTTTAATTCCCGCCTCGTCCGGGGGTTCGTGAGTAGTCGGTCAGAATGATGTCACAGACGCCGCTGGCACTTTTGAACTCTCAAAGACTGACACTGTTTGCATGTTAGACGGAGAGCACAGGTGATATTCGGAGTTGCGAAGAGATTCGCTTCCCGTAACTCAACGTCGCCGATTAGTCTGGTATGTCGTATCTTAGCACGCGGCCGATGCCAGCCAAGATTCTAAAAACCCATTGCGGTGGGTTTACTGCGCGGACATCCTCTTCATGTTCTGTCGTCAGCATCGCTATCAACACGATATCACTGAAACCCCCTGGCGGTAATGACACTCCTCGCTCCGCTACGAGCTGATGAAACCTCCGAAAGAACTCCTCGTGCTGTAGCGCAGGCTCATGGATATTGATGAGCTCGACGGGCGTCTTGTTCCTGAACGTATGCGGGTTCCCTGGAGGGACGGTGTGTTTCTCGCCTGCGGGCACGTCCATCCACTCTCCGTCCTCGTACACTTCCAGAACACCCGAGAGCACTTCGTAGCTCTCCTCGGCGTTTGGGTGAGTGTGGACAAACGGGCCGTCCTCGGGGACGGATTCGATCTCAAATCGCATTTCCAACAGTTCGCCGTCCGTCTCCTCAGTCGATCTCGTGATTTCCCACCGTCCAGGGAAATCTCCCCAATCGAGAATACGATTCTGCCTGCTTTGCTCTGTGGCCGTCATGCTGTCGCCCCCAACCAGAGACGGTCGATGTGTGGGTTCGTGTTGTTTGGTGGTGTCATTGGCTGCCTCCTGTGGCATCCAGCCGAGGTCTCGATATTTCTTTTCGGTCCTTCCACGGGACGGACGCCAAGTCGCTCGGGTCTTGGTCTGCTACTGGCAGACGATACTAGATGCGAGAGTGGACTTATATGTTAGGAGAATAATATTTCTCTTATCGAACCGAGGCAAATCCGGGTTACGAGGTAGCGGTTTCAGATCGAGGCCTTCGGTCGAGATCGAGGACGTTCATGTCGTCGTCCAGCGTGATAGTGAACGTACTCGTCACGCCCTCGATGGTGATCGAGACACGAAGCGGACCCTTCGAAACAGCGGTCTCGACGCTGCTTTGAAGCAAGCTGACGGCCTCCTCGAAGGAGGGGGAGTGGATATCCAGTTCTTGACTGTCTATCAACCCGGTTGCCATGGCCAGACCGGTGGCAAACATTTCGACCGGCAACCGCTTGGCGAACCCGCAGGTATCACACCGCATGTCTGCCCACACCGGGAACGGCGTCCCACAGGTGACGCAGGGCTGGCCCCCCTGACTTTCGTGAGCATCACAGACCGTCACGGACGAGGAGATGTGGCCCGCACACTCCCGACAGATACCGTACATCAGATAGGTGATATCCAGCGCACACCGGTAGAGGCCGGTTGCGAGTGCTTGGTCAGGGTTGCGGGTCATCATTCCAGCGGCCGGATAACTCGTGAGGAAGAGGGTCCCCGTCGGTGCCTGGTCCCCGAACAGTCCGTCGCACTCAGTACACCTGATCCGAAGCCACTGGTCCTCATAAGTGGCCTCTAAGTCTGCTCCACATAACGGACAATCGTCTTCGATCTCCGTAGAGAAGTCGAGTCGGTCCGTTCCGGAAACAGCTATTACCGTTCTGGCAATTTGTTTGCCCGCACCGCTCAGGCGGTATCCATCGTCAGTACGACGGATGAAATGAGGCGCGAGTTGTGAGAGATGATAGTTGAACTTCCCATTATCATCAATATCGACCTCATCTTGCAACCCTGAATACGACATCGTAGTAGCAGTATCAGAGCCGTCATCGTATTCGTGAGCAGCGTCTGCACGCCAGAGGACCCGGATAATCTCTAACCGGATTTCATTTCCTAGAATGGCAAAGGCCTCATTTGGCGAGAGTCCATCCAAGTCCAGATCCGGAGTGAACCGAGTTTGATCCATGGTAACTAATCGCGTGGCAGAACGAATAAACGTACCTCCAGGAGGGTTCCGCAGGCTGAACCAATTACAAGATATCCGTATGCATTTATTAGAATCTCGATAACTGTCCAGTCCGTATGGATGAACAGTGTACTGGTAATGTGTAGGATGCCGTGAGAGGGTTCGTATTGATATCAATGACCGATTGATTATCTCATCCGCCACCGAGTCGTGGAACGCGAATCCAAACCAACAATGGATCCCAACACGACTCGTAACAAATTCTCCCCGGTTTCAGTAATCGCATACTCGGCAGGCGTTAGAGGGTCTGGAACACTCGAAAATGATGGATAAGCTGGAAGTGGACTCACCGGGATTCCGGTACGCTGTTTCAAAGAATCCGTTTAATCCCGGTGCTGTCGGTCGATCATGCGATCCTAAATTTGTACACTGTAGGCTCCGGTTCGACCACCGTTTGAATACCAGACGATCTTCTGAAATCAGGATACACTATCGGATACGTCCTGTACACAAGGCGAGCTCCTACACTCGCCCCATCTCTTTTGACTCGCTACGTGGTAACTACCCACATGACCGATTCGACCGTATCCGAGTCGCCGCTTGAGTCAGCGGCCGGGGCCGCTGAACCCCATGTAACTGAGGCGTTCAAACTGTTGAGCGATGAGATCCGGCTTGCGATCCTGCTGTCGCTGTGGGAGGTGTACGATCCTCAGGCCGAGAACAACGCTGTCTCGTTTTCGCAGTTGTTCGACCGCATCGGCATTCACGACAGCGGGAATTTCAGCTACCATCTCGACAAGCTGGTCGGTCACTACGTCGAAAAAACGGACGACGGCTACCGACTTCGGAACTCCGGACTCAAAATCGTCCGGGCAGTTATCGCGGGCTCGGGTCTGGAAACGCGCCGTCTCCCACCAACCGAGATCCCTCGATCCTGCTACCACTGTGGTGCTCCAGTGGAACTCAGTTACGAAGACGAGCGACTCTACCAGATCTGTTCGGAGTGCGAGGGGAACATCGGCCCCGAGTCAGCCGAACGGACGCCAGAGGGGACGCTCATTGTGTACGACGATTTCAATCCCGCCGGCTTGGCTCACCGGACGCCTGAGGAGGTCTTCGTGGCGGGAACGATCGAGTACCTGCAGGGCGTCAAGTTGCTCATCAGGGGTGTGTGTCCGGAGTGTTCAGGGCCGATCGAGGAATCACTCCACATCTGTGACTCTCACGACGCTCCGGCGGGGGAACTCTGCCCCAACTGTGGCACGTCGGTGCGTGGCGGCTGGAACGAAGCTCGGGTCAGGTACGTGTGCTCGGTCTGCAAGCACAGCGCGTCCTATCCGGCGTGGGTGGCTGTCTTCGATCACCCCGCCGTTGTCACGTTTTACCACGAACACGGATTCGACATGACCTACGATCTGGACGACCCCGAGGTCTGTGGCCGGTTGTTCGAACGCCTCAAAAAAGACCAGACGGTCGTGTCCAGAGATCCCGTTCGGATTCGCGTGACCGCCACATGTGATGGAGCGGAGCTCTACCTGACCCTCGATGGGAGTCTCACTGTTGTAGATGTCGGCCTCGACGACCTCGGGACTGATCGAGACTCGGCGATGGATGCAAGTAAACGGGGGACGAGTGATTCTTCTCCTGACATCCCACCCTCGGGAAGACAGGAGAGCGACGATCCGGTCAGTCTTCCAGACACCGATGACTGCCTACAGGCACTCCGACGCTCTCGGTGGCCGGATGGACCTCATTGCCCGAACTGCGACAGTATGGATACGATCAAGAAAGGAACGACGAGCAAGGGCGCACAACGGTACAAGTGCCACGCCTGCGATCGCAAATTCAACGACCTTACGGGGACGCTCTTCGCCGACCATCAGCTTTCCATTCCAGAAATGATCCATATCGCCCGAGAGATGGACACAGCAGAGATGACAGAAATTTCGCAACAGCTCGATCGTTCCTACAAAGCCGTCCTGGAATTCGCTCACGAGGTCCGGGACAGCAGTACAGCGAGTTCCGAATCGACTGTCCTGGCAGCCGTAAAGCGGTCGAACTTGGCCTGACGATCAGCCTTCGATAAACAACGGACGTGACCGGATGCCCGCAAGTGCTCCGGGGCACTGAAATCACCCTATACCTGTTCTATCACTCGGTCACAGACGAAGCCAGATCCGCGGTCAGTTCTCTCGGACGGCAAGCCGAGTTCACCCGACGAGACAGAAGTATGATACGATGCCTTATTCTGATCTCGTCTGAGTCCTGGTTTCTACATATGACTTCGTAGAGTCTTCGAACTCCATTCCCTGTGTCATCAGAATCGCGCCGTGACCAGCAACGCGCCTGTGTCGCCAAGACACGGGGTACAGAGTGAATCAGACAGACAGTGTGCTAACTGAAATCCAATACAGATTACACTTTTAGCCCGCCCAACAGTATCAGTAGGTGAGTCGTGAGGGAACGATGTCGGCCGCCAATGCCCGCTAAACGACCCCGTGGACGACCACTGGCACAGAGGATTACGTAGGATGTGAAGCAGAACCGACAACAACCGATTACACGGTGAGTACACATGGCAGAAACAACATCAGACGAAAGAGAACACACGCCCGAAGAAAGCGAACCGGACCCGGAACACATCATGCAGGTGGCGACGGGGTTTTGGGGGACCAAAGTGTTGGGTGCAGCCGTCGATCTCGAACTGTTCACCGTCCTCTCAGACGGAGGGCTTCGAGCCTCCGAGATCGAACGGGAGCTCGGTTTGCACCCCCGGGCGACCAGAGATTTCCTCGACACGCTCGCGTCGCTCGGATTCCTTGAACGTGACGACGATGGGAACGATCCCCGGTATCGGAACACGCCGGAGACTGCGGCATTCTTGAACAAGAACGATCCACGGTACATCGGTGGCGCGATCGACATCTTCAACCAGCAGGTATACGACGTGTGGGGAGGGCTCGAAGAGAGTCTGCAGACAGGCGAGCCACAGGGGGTCATCGACGAGACGGGCGAGCCGTTTTGGGAGGAGATGTACGATGACCCCATGGAACTAGAGGCGTTCGTCGAGGGGATGGCCGGGCTGTCGAAGGGGAACTTCGTCGCGTTCGCTGAGCAGTTCGATTTCTCGGACTACGACTCGATGACGGACGTTGGGGGTGCCCTCGGCGATCTGTCTCGGATCGTGGCCCGACGCGAACCCCACCTTTCGATCACGACAACGGACCTGCCGGAGGTGACTGAACTGGCCCGTGAGCGTATCCAGGCAGACGGCCTTGAGGATCGGATCGACGCCGTCAGTAGCGATTACAACGAGGAACCCATTCCCGACGCGGACCTCGTGACAGCGAGTCTGGTCCTCCATCAGGAAAATCTGGAGACGAAGAAGACGCTCATGCAGAAGTTCTACGATGCCGTCAACCCGGGCGGAACCTTCGTCGCTATCGACCATATCATCGACGACGACCGCCAGGCGAATACCATGGGTCTGATGATGTCGCTGAACATGCTCGTATATTACGGTGATGCCTTCGACTATACTGGCGAGCAGTTCATGACATGGGCGGAGGAGGCGGGCTTCGAGGACGTCCAGATTCAACATTTGAACGGGCCAGCGAGCATGGGCATCGCGCACAAGCATTGAATTCTCCGGTTCGACTGTTAAACAATCATTTCTCCGGACAAGAGGCAATCTAATTCGGCCGTCTCAAAACCGTACTTTATTACAACCGATACGTGGACCTGCACTTCCCGTGCAAGAGAAAGGGTGAATATGTACCACACGACAGATTTATTTCCGCGCCAGAACCATCGTTTCGGGACCTGGTAACTCCCTGGCTTCCCCGCCTTCGAACCCGCTTTCGTGCAGCCACTGGATACACTGACTCGGTGTGTAGTCGAATCCGTTCGGCGTTTCGACCAACATGTTCAAGTTCATCAGCAGTGGCATTTCGGCCTCACGACGCTCCTCGTCGATCATTGTCCCGTATATGATGACAGTACCGCCGGGGTTCACTGCTTCGGACACTTTCCTGAGAACCTCCTGTTTCCGATCGAGACTCCAGTCGTGCAGGATGTGCCCGAGGATGTAGACATCTGCTGCCGGGAGCGGGTCGGTCCCAAAGAAATCGCCCGTCCGGAACTCGATACGGTCGGTTGCGGGGCTGTCACTCGTGAATTCACGGAAGTGGGGTTCGACCCGTGGCAGGTCCAAGCCGATGGCAGTGATGTGGTCGTTTTCTTCGGCGACCCGCTTTGGAACTACTCCCTCACTGGTGCCTAAATCGACCATCGTATCGTATTCCTGCCACGGGAACTCGTGTGCGAGAGTGTTCGCGACGCCCATACTCAGTCCCGTCATCGCGCCGACGAACTGTTCGAGATTCTCATCGTTCTGGTAGATGGCTTCCTCGAAGGGGTGGGTCTGATCATCTTCAAGTTCGTTGGTGGGTCGTCCTGTCCGGAGCGCCTCTTCGAGGTCACCCCAAAAGCCGTAGAGGCGGTCGTTGGCCATCTCCAGCAACCCGCCGATGTACGATGGCTTTCCCGAGACGAGGAAAGCATCGGTCGCGGGCGTGTTCCGGTACTGGCCATTCTCACGGTCGAGGACATCTAATGCGACGAGTGCATCAAGGAAATCCTCCGCTCCCCGTGGGTGGAGGCCGAGTTCCTCTTCAATGTCTGCACGCGTCTTGGGACCAGCAGCCAGCGCGTCGAACACCCCGAGTTCGACCGCCGCCAGGAGTGTCTTCGATGCTTGGAAACCGAACCCGAGTTCCATGAGGTGACCGGGCGTTGGCCCGTCTTTTGGCATGTGTATTCGCCTCCGTGGTCAGCCTGACCACGAAGTGGAATTCGCACCGGACGAAATTATAACTTTTGTGATACTAATAGAAGTTAGTGATAGCAGTATTGCTTAGTAACTAGAAGTAAGTCCGAACCGTCAACTATTCCGGTTGGGGTAATGACTCGCTTTCGCTGTCCGCTGCGGTCCAATCATCAGCCCACTCTTCGATATCATCGAACATGATGGCGAGCGATTCGCCCTTCTCGGTCAGATCGTAATAAGTGGCAATCGGGCGATCTTCTAAGCGTCGGCGAATGAGGTTTCGCTCCTCTAGTTCCTTGAGAACTCGTGAGAGAGTTGAGGAATCGGCAGGTGTCTCTTCTTTTATGTTGTTGAACCGCTGTTCACCGTTCATCACGAGGTAGTGCAAGACGACGAGTCGCCATTTCGATCCAATCTCCTCGAATGCTTGTGTCATCGGACACACCTCAAAGTGGTCTTCGTCGTCGGTCTCGGACCCGTGGGGATTCGATGTCATCGGCGCTCACTTGCGTGTGAATGTTTAACACAGAAGGCAATAACACCCACTGTGCCAAAATTATGGGAGAGCGTTTTCTGGCCATCTTGAACAGACTGGTTCGGACCAAATTCTGTACTAGAATGCGATTCTGATAAATAGACCGCCTCTACGTCTTGTATGTGGTTCTAATAATAATTCACAGAGATAGAAAGCCGCACCGGTATATCATTTGTCTGTAACGACCGATCCGATTTGTCGAAAACTTCTTGCAAGACTCGCGCCTGTATGCAACAGCATCTGGAAAATCTATCAGTCCTACTCATTTCACCGGGGCTACATTACTTCTGGTATAGGCGGCGTCACAAGACGAGTGCAATCGGGAGCAATGACTGATCGATTATCTCGCCCGTCTCCGAGTTAGGGAACGCGAATCCAAACCAGCCATGACCACCGTTACGACTCGTAACGAATTCTACCCGAATTCAACAATATCATACTCAGTGGACGGCAGAGGGTCTGAAACATCCGAAAATGCCAGATGAAGCAGAAGTGGACTCGCGGGGGTTTCGTTACACTGCTTCAAAGAATCCGTTTAATCCCCATGCTGTCGTTCGGTTGCAGATCGGATTCCGTCAGTCGTCGTCAGCGGTGTAGGCACCGCTTCGGTGTTCGATCCGATGGACCTCCAGCACCGACTCACCCCGGTCGAGAATGCAGGCGAGCCGATACTGACCGACGCGGAGTTTCGCGAACGGACCGCCGGTCAGCGGTTCGAGGTACTCGTCGGGGTCGCGCCACTCCGACTCGACCACCTCGTCGAGTTTCGAGACGATGCGGTCCTGCACGTGTGGGTCGAGTGAGTCGAACTGATCCGCAGCTCGCGGCGTGAATTTCCAGGTCCAGTCGTCCTCACTCGTCATTTTCGTCTCGATCCATCATCTCGACGACTTCCTCACGAGAGACCAGCTCGGCGTCGCCCGAACGGAGATCGTGCTCGCTCGCCGCGATCTGTTTCCACCCCTCGCGGGAAAATTCTGGATGTTTCACCGCGTCTCGGGCAGCGTAACGGAGGAACTCGCTCCGGGAGTTGAACCCCTGTTCCTGCCACGTCGTATCGATGTCTTCGAGGAACGCTTTGCTGAGTCGGAGATTGATCTGGACCATCTCGGGCCCATCGTCACCATTTGCGGTATCCGCATCAGACATATACAGATGCTTTGCGTCCGTATATACTAAGTTGTATCGTCGCCGTGTGGATGTCTGCACGACTCGTAACGAATTCTGCCCGAATCCAGTATTGCTTCTGTTAGCGGACAATAGAGCCACTGAAACGTCTAAAAACGGCAGTTGAGATAGAAGTAGACTCGCGGGGGTTTCGTTGCACTGCTTCAAAGAATCCGTTTAGTCCCGGCGCTGTCCGTCGAATGGTCGGATCGGCGATTCTGGTGTATTCGTGCGTTTCACCACCGCGTGTGAACGATTCTCAAAAGCCTCTTTGTGGAATAGCTATCGATGTAATGATATTTTCACTGGTTACCGTATAAGACATACAGCGCATATCTCGCATGCCCTGTGATCAGGGCAAATCAGCAGAATCGTCAGGAAAGAGCGTCCACGGACCGCTAACCCTAGATGAATGTTAATTTGCTGCGCTTGTCGGGCGGAATGGGATTGGTGTATGTAACGTCCTCACCATCGCACAGTTCCTCGAAATCATCGTCAGTCGTAATCAGGTAGTCAGCATCATATGCCCGTGCGAGCGCCAGGATGAACGAATCGTAGACATCGTGATTTTTCTCGGCGCTGATCTCGTATGCCTCCAGAAGCGTGGTCGCGGTCGCACCAACGATTCGTGCCGGACTCCGAACGAGCGATTGGATTGCGTTTCGAGCAGCAACTTCGTCAACTCCGAAATTATTCGTCATGAGATACTGTGTCCGGAGCGGATAGTAGTCGAAGACGAGCAAGACATTTGGCCCATCAAGAGCGTTCTGGATCCACGGATACACATCGTCATGCGCCGGATGATCGTCAGTCAGACCGATGGCAAGAATATTCACATCAGTGAGGACGGTTACCTCGGTCGGGAGTGAATCAGTCATCGGTTCTCCGATCACTGATCCATCGGCCCAAAGAGTGCGTCTCCCGCATCGGTTGGTGTCGTCTCATCCCAGTCATCCCGCCCGGCTGTTGCTAGCTCAAGCTTCGAACTCGGCTTCGGGTTGAGTTCAAGCACGGAGCCGACGAGTGTCGCCGGGAGCTCGTCGTTCGATTCGATTCCCAACCGATCTCTGACTTCTTTCGGGAGAGTGACTCGACCCCTATCGTCTACGGTGAGTGTCAGCTCTTCCTCGTGGTTTCCATCGATCGACGTCTTTCCCATTTTTCTTTACCTAATACCCACTACTATACTGATAGATAAAACTGTTGTGCCCCACAGAGTATCGATACGTCCGCATCCACAGTGAGCAGTTGGTTCAGATCGAGGTATCTGGAGCAAATGAAGGCGCTGTGCTGACTACACGCTCTGAGTCTTGCGCTACTCTACCTACGAAATTTCATACACACCACTATGTCACTGCCTTCGGGAAGAACCAAACACACCGTCACAGCGTCATCGACCGATCGATTATCTCTCGTGTCTTCGAGCCCCGGAGCACCAAACGAGGTCAAGACGGATTCCGACAGGACTCGTAACGAATTCTCGCCGAGTTCAGCAACCACATACTCAGAAGACAGTAGAGGGGTCGAATCGACTGAAAATGGCGGATAAGGTAGAAGTGGACTCGCCGGGAATCCGTTACGCTGCTTCAAAGAATCCGTTTAATCCCTGTGCTGTCCGTCGGTTTGCGCGATAGTTATAAGCACCACAGAGGTCACTAGCACCGTTGTATATTGAAACTGACACGGTCGGCGTGACCGATACAGAGGATGTAGTCAGCAATGGAACTGCTTATTTCTCCATCTGAATCCTGAACCACCTGATAGAATGCGCTTGCGAATCTTGCGCTCACGGTCTCGCATTCCGCAATTGATAAAACAACTCATCTATTTTAAATAGTATGCTAACTTTTTACACACCCTTAACCATCTCAGGGGACCCAAGTACGGTTCGCTGGGGGCTTTTTCTCATTTTCACCGGGATTGCGGTCAGTTGCTTCGTGGGTGCTGCGTACGGCTCACGGCTACGGCGACGAGATACGCAGTTCGGGCTCAGAGCGGTCCTCCTTACCAACGGATTGTGGCTGGGGTTCCAAGCGCTTGGGCTGGTTACCACCAGCGAGTCGCTTAGCAACGCGCTCTACATTGGGGGACTCATCTGGGGGCTCACGGGCGTGGGTGCATGGATGTATTTTATCTCCGCGTACACCGGTCGGTCATACCATCGCGACCGACGTTACCGTGGACTCGCTGTCGGCACCTATCTCGGGCTCCTCATCGTTAAGCTCACGAACCCGCTGTACGGACTGTACGTCTCGACGGAACTACAGCAAAGCCCGTATCTACACCTCGTGGTTGAACCGCAGTTGTTCTACTGGGTCTCGTTCTCGCTCACGTACGCACTCGTGGCACTCAGTTTCTATTGGTTGCTCACGACGCTGCGTGAATCGGCGTTTCCAACTGGGAGTCTCGGGGCGCTCGGAGTCCTCGCGCTGTCACCGATCATACCGCGGTTGGCTGTCAGCACGCTACCGACCGAGCTACTACCGCCTATTATGCTGGGATTGAGCTTCGAACCGGTCGGTGTGACCGCGTTTCTCGCGGGAGTGTTAGTGTTCGTTGGGAAACCCTTCCGACAGATCGAGCAGTCTGCCCGCTCACGATTCTTCGAGGAAGCCGACGACGCGACGTTCGTGTACGATACTGACGGTGAACTCGTCGAAACGAACACGCAGGGACAGGAGTTACACTCAGCGACCGATAAAGACCTTACGACTATTGAGGCGTTCGAGCGGTCGTTCAGTCCGAATACCGAGCTTGAGGATACGGATCCTGTCCCTGTGGAAGTTGATGGCTCCACCCGATACTTCGAGGTAATAACGAACCGGATGGCTACCGGAGCTGAACTTGTCGGGACGGTCGCAACCGTTCGGGACATTACCGAGCGGCGAGCGCGAAAGCGCGAACTCGAGGAGCGGAAGAGAGAGCTCGAACTGAAAGAGCGAGCGATGGACGAGGCTATCGTCGGGATCACGGTCAGCGATCCCGACCGCGAGGACAATCCGCTGATATACGCTAACGACGGGTTTGTCGAACAGACCGGCTACACCAGAGAGGAAACACTCGGACGGAACTGTCGATTTCTCCAAGAAGACGATAGAGATCAGGAGGCGCTTGACGAACTCCGTGAGGCGATTGCCGCCGAGGAACCGGTGACTGTCGACCTGCGGAACTACCGCAAAAACGGCGAGCAGTTCTGGAATCGGTTGTCGGTGACGCCGGTGTACGATGACGGCGAATTGGTCAACCACATCGGTGTCCAGCAAGACGTAACCGATGAAGTGCGCCGCAAACAGCGGTTGTATGAGGAACGCGAACAGTTCCGCCTGCTAACCGAGAGCGTCGACGAGTACGCCTTTCTCATCGTCGACGAGGACGGAATCGTTCAAACGTGGAACACCGGTGCCGAGGACCTCTTTGGGTACGACGGTGACGCGGCGGTCGGAATGTCGATGGCTGAACTCCATCCTGAGTCCGACCGCGAGTCCGGCCTCCCAGAGCGGTTGATACAACAGGCGCGTCTCGCCGGCGAGAGCGCCGACGAGGGCTGGCGAGTTCGCGCCGACGGGTCGGAGTTCTACGCCGACGTCCGGTACGCGCCGCTCGAATCCGACGATGGGGTGTTTCGCGGGTATGCGGTGATCGTCCGCGACATGACCGAACGCCGTCGCCAACGGCGCCGAACCGAGCGATTCGTCGAAGAGTCCGAGGACGTCGTTACAGTCCTCGATCCCGACGGGACAATCACCTACACCAGCGGGTCGGTGACGCGGGTGTTCGGCTACGACCCCGACGCCCTCGTCGGTGAGAATCTCTTTGATTACCTCCACCCTGATGGACGCGAGCACGCGATGGAGGCGTTCTTTAGTTCGGTTGAGGAAACCGAAAGCGTCACAACAGAGTGTCGACTCAGATCTCCGGATGGCGGGTGGTTCAACATCGAAAGTCGATACCGGAACATGCTTGACGACGACGCCATCGACGGGGTGATCGTCTACCTCAGGGATGTGACCGAAGCCAAAGACCGTGCTCGGCGGTTCGAGAGCATTTTCAACCAGACGTTCCAGTTCACGGGCTTGTTGGACACCGACGGGACGGTCATCGAGGTCAACGACGCCGCCCTCGAGTTCGGCGGGTTCGAGCGCAGCGACGTCGTCGGGAACCCCTTTTATGAAGCCCAGTGGTGGACACACTCCGAGACAGTCTACGATCGGGTTCAGGACGCAATTGAGCGAGCCTCAGGCGGGGATTTCGTCCGCTACGAAACGGAAGTGCGGGGCGCTAACGGCTTCGCAACAATCGACTTCTCGATAAAACCCGTGACAGATGAAGACGACGAGATTACCCTACTCGTTGCTGAGGGGCGCGATATCACAGCCCAGCAGCGGTATGGTCGCCACTTGAACGTCATGCAGCGCGTGATGCGACACAACATGCGGAACGATTTGACAAAAGTCCGAGGCTGGACAGAGCTGATGAGCAGAGAGACGGACGCAGAAAAACGGGCGGAACAGTTCGAGACCGTCAAACCGATTCTTGACAAGTGGGGGGAGATGATAGAGAAAATGAAACAAATAAAACAAGTCCTCAATCCGGAAGGTGGTGGGGCAGCCACGACAGAGGCTGGCCCACTGATCGGAGAGGTCGTTAATGAAATCCGAGAGGAACACGAGGACGCAACGATCCTGACTGAGATATCTGGCGATGGGTCGGTGCAGCTACAGACGACGCTCGGAGAGGCTATCCGTGAGTTGGTAGAAAATGCCGTGAAGCTGAACGATAACGCTACAGTCGAGATCGAACTCGTCGAGTTGGAAAACGAGTGGATTGAGGTCCACGTGCGAGATGACGGCCCCGGCATGCCGGAAATGGAGGCGGATATCCTCGAAACGGGAGAAGAGACGCCGCTCAATCACGGCGGAGGGCTCGGTCTGTGGATGGTTCGAATGATCGTCACGCAAGCCGGCGGTGATGTGTCCGTAGCGACAACCGACGGGACGGAGGTTAATTTGCGGGTGCCGGCTATGAGAAGTTCATAAATTGTTGCTGTGAGCCAACAGCGTACGCGGTGAAGAGAACTCTGTGGCGGCGTAGTTATCATCAGAGACAATCTGCGTCAAATTGAATAAGTGTTGGTTCATGCGAGAACACGGTTGAGAGTGAAACGGTGGCTGGGATATCTTATCGGGACGCTGCCGATGTTCAATTATTTGTGCTGATTGTAACCCACATATTTCACCAGATTTCTAATGGATATAAGATAGATCTTTATTCGTCGCGGTATATGTGTACCCTGTACTGACCGATCACTCTTTCTTTACAAACTGACCCCTGTTTGTGCCCGGTTCGCGCTCTCTATCTTGCATCTCTGAATCGATATATCAATATTACGTTAGATGGCGGATGACCGATACAGAGGCTCAAGTCAGCACGGGGGTAAGTTACTTTTTTATCTGAATCCTGAATCAGCCGATAGAACACGCTTGCGTAGTTACCGACCGACCGTTCCGGATTGCCACCGAGAAATATCAGAGATATATCAGTACCGAGTGCCATCCCTTACGCTAATAGTAATCCAGGGACCGATGCAAGGACACCGAGGAAGACAACGAAGGTACCGACGGCTAGCATTCGAAGTGTTCCTGCTGAACGTCGTCGGTCCGGTGGCAGCGACTCGGCGACTCCGGAGAATCCAAGCCCGATAGCAAAAAAGATGAAAAAGTCAGAAGCGTTGAGCACGACACCAATGTATACCCAAATAAGGAGGCTGATGAACGATAAGAACAGCATGATGAGCCCCTTCCTTCGTCCATCTGGCTCACGGAACACCATCTGTGGAAGTAACTCCATATGTACCAGCAAGAGTTCGGCCGTGTAAAGCGTGCGGATAACTGAAAACCGGCCTGTACTCTCTCTTTCATTTGCGTCTTCCGGGGATCTATTTGCCAGCAGTGGAACACGGTTACTAAATTTATTATGCAGCCTCAGATAATGGAGAGTATGGCCCTCCAGACAGAGAATTCGAACAGGACACAGCAGGGTGGTGTTGTCGCAGGCAGTGCTGCAATTATGTTTGCTGCTGCAGGAACGACCGAAGGGCTGTTTTCAGGTGTGATGTTCGTCGCAGCGATGGTGACGATTCTCTCCGCGCTTGGGCTCTATGCAGCCGCGTACCGGGAGAGAAAGGACTGATCACGAAGCACATTGACATCCTCCCCGCGC
>NZ_NHPG01000087.1:0-22121 GCF_002252965.1 Halorubrum sp. Ea1 | reverse complement strand
CCGCATCACGGGGGTGGACCCCGGCGATGCGGGGGGAGGGATTTGAACCACGGTCGCGCCAGAGGCGCTCCCTGATTCAAATCTTCCCCCCTTGTGCATTCGCGCGTTGTGGACGCGCTCATGCGAGGGGAGGGATTTGAACCCACGGACCGCCGCGAGACGGTCCGGCTCGCTTCACTCGCCGGCTGCGACTCGCGTGCTCTCGTTCGCTCGCGGTGCTCGCTCACGAGACCTCTACAGGAGCGGATCTTGAGTCCGCCGCCGTTTCCGGGCTTGGCGACGCCGGCGGCTAGGAGTGAATCGGGTGTGAGATTTTGCGAGGGAAGAGCGCTCCGAGAGCGTCTTCCGCATCACGAGGGGTGGACCCCGGCGATGCGAGGGGAGGGATTTGAACCACGGTCGCGCCAGAGGCGCTCCCTGATTCAAATCCTCCCCCCTTGTGCATTCACGCGTTGTGGACGCGCTCATGCGAGGGGAGGGATTTGAACCCACGGACCTCTACAGGAGCGGATCTTGAGTCCGCCGCCGTTTCCGGGCTTGGCTACCCTCGCACGCAGGCGGACCGACGCCCCCGCGGAGATTTAAACCACCGATTTCCGCGCCGGCGACCCGCGTGGTCGGTCGACGTGGGGGCCGGCACGGTACCCATCCCTCCGGCGCGGGCCGGTCGCTCACGCGTCTCCGTGTGGCGGCAAGGCCGTCCCTCCGCCGCGACCGCTCACAGCGCGATCATCGAGACGCCGACGACCGCGAGGAGTGCGGCGACGAGGCGGACGCGGAAGTAACGCTCGCCGAGGAGGATCCCGCCGAGCACGACGGCGATAATCGCCTGCGTGTTGATCACGGGCGAGGCGACGCTCGCGGGGAGCGACGCGAACGCGACGGTGGTCAGGTGCTCGCCGAGCGCGACGAGCGCGCCGGCCGCGAGGAACTTCGGCGCGTCGCGGCGGGTCACGGCGGGCGGATTCCGGATCGCGGCGGGGAGCAGCACTAGCCCGGCCCCCGCGAGGAGCAGCGGCACCCACAGCGTCCCGGGGATCGCGAGCTCCTGGAGGGCCACGCGCTTCCCGAGGTCGGCGAGGGCGTAACACGCCGCGCTCACCAGGGCGAGCTGAGCGGGCCGAGAGTGGACGGCGCCGACCAGCGGCGCGAGCAGGCTCCCGGGCTCGTAGTTCGCCACGTAGACGGCCGCCGTGGCGACGACGACGCCCGCGACCTGGATCGGCGCGAGCACCTCGCCGAGCAGCAGCACCTCCAGCGGGAGCACGAACATCGGGACGACCTTGTTGATCGGGGTCACGTAGGAGACGTCGCCGAGAGCGATCGCCCGGAGGAAGAGCACGAACGCGGCCGCGGTCGCCGCCGCGGTCCCGGCGACGACGGCGACCGCCGCTGGGTCGACCGCCGCCATCGACCGGGCGATCCGCCCGGGCGCGGCGGGCGGGTCGCTCGCGATCGCCGCCCCGCCGAGGTCGTTCGTCGCGACGGTCACCGGGAGGAACCACGCGATCGCCGCCGCGTTTATCAGCACCGTGAGCCCGGCGGGCGGATACCCCGAAAACGAGCGCTTCAACACGAATATGTAGCTCCCCCACACGAATGCGGCCCCGATCGCGGAGAGGAGCCCGAAGTCCATCGACCGGTTCGACGTCGGCCGCAGGAAAGAGGCGTTCGATCCCGGCCGCGTCGCGCGCGCGGTCGGGCGCGGCCCGGGCCGCGAAACGGTTACGTCGTTGGGCCCGAGAGGCGTTCGCATGGACGAACACACCCGGGACCCCGGCGTCGCTCCGCCGCTCGGGAACCCGACCGGGTGGCACGCGGGCGGCGACGAGGCGGACCGGTCGGGCGACGGCGACGCGGACGCCGACCCCGCCGGCGACGCCCGGGTCGCCGGCGGCCACTGGGAGCATGCCACGCTCCGCCGGGCGACCGAACACGGCGTCAGACTGTTCAACGCCGGCGCGTACCACGAGTCGCACGACTGCTTCGAGGACGAGTGGTACAACTACGGGAGCGGGACGACGGAGAGCGCCTTCCTCCACGGGATGGTGCAGGTCGCCGCGGGCGCGTACAAGCACGTCGACTTCGAGAACGACGACGGGATGCGGTCGCTGTTCGAGACCGCCCTGCAGTACCTCCGCGGCGTCCCGGACGACTTCTACGGCGTCGACGTCGTCGAGGTGCGCGCGACGCTCCGCGCCGCGCTCGACGATCCGGCCGCGCTCGACGGCTGGAAGATCTCGCTGGACGACGCCCGCCCGGAGGCGTACCCGGCGGACTACGAGTACGCCGAGCGGGTCGACGAGGCGCACTGAGGGGCGCCGACGAGGGAGGCTGAGGGGCGTCGACGAGGGGTGACGAGCCGTCCGAGCGCGGCGGCGATCCGAACGCGACTTACCCGCCGAGCGCGTCCGACGGGTATGGACGTGTACGAACTGGGCGAGGGCGAGCCCGAGGTCGCGGTCGTCGGCGCGATCCACGGCGACGAGCCCTGCGGCGCCCGCGCGGTCCGACGGCTCCTCGACAGCGACGTCGACGTCGAGCGCCCCGTGCGCCTGATCGTCGCCAACGAGGCGGCGCTCGACGCCGGTGTGCGCTACCTCGACGCCGACCTCAACCGGGCGTTCCCCGGCGACCCGGAGTCGGCCGCCCACGAGGAGCGACTGGCCGCCGAGCTCCTCCCCGAGGTCGAGGGGTGTACCACCCTCGCGATCCACTCGACGCAGTCGTCCGCGGAGCCGTTCGCGGTGATCGACTCGATGGACGAGGTCACCCGCGCGGTCGCTCCGCACCTCCCTGTCGACGTCGTCATCGAGACCGACGCCTTCACCGAGGGCCGGCTCATCGAGCACCCGCACACGCTCGAGGTGGAGGCCGGCCTGCAGGGGTCCGACGGGGCCGCGGACAACGCCTACTGGCTGACGCGGGCGTTCCTGGCCGCCACCGGGGCGCTCCCGGCGCCGGGGGCCGAAGACGTGGTCGACGCGGGCGGCCGCGACGACGTCGAGGTGTTCCGGCTCCGCGACCGGATCCCGAAGCCGGACGCCGAGCGGTACGAGGTGTTCGCGCGCAACTTCGAGCGCGTCGAGGTCGGCGAGGCCTTCGCGGCCGCCGGCGACGAGCAGCTCCGCGCCGACGAGCCCTTCTATCCCGTGTTGCTGTCGCCGTACGGCTACCGCGACCAGTTCGGCTACGTCGCCGACCGGGTCGGGACGATCGAGTGAGCGGCGAGGGAGCGACGGGTCACTCGACGAGTTCGATCGCGTCGTCGCCGTTCGGCACCGCGCAGATGAACGCCCCCGTCTCGTCGCCGTCGTTCCGGTACCAGTGCTCGACGCCGGCCGGGATGAGGAGCGCGTCACCCGGAGAAACGGCGTGCTCCGTCTCGCCGATCCCGACCACGTACTCGCCGGCGAGCACGTACTGCTCGTGTTCGACCGCGTTCGTGTGACGCGGGACCGCGGCGCCGGGCGCGATCTCGAACCGCCGCATCGCGAAGTGCGGGGCGCCGTCCGACTCGTCTAAGAGCACGCCCTTCCGGAGCCCGTCCGCGGCGTCGACCGCCTCGTACCCGACCTCGTCGCCGCGTTTCAGGACCGCGTCCGATGCGCTCGCCGCTGCGTCAGTGGCGTCTCCCATACCGACCGATCGGCGGCAAGGTGTTTATAAACGACGGCGGCGCGCGTCGGCGTCGGTCGGGCCGAGTCACCGTCGCGGGTTCTCGGGAGCGTCGGCGTCAGGACGTTTAACCTCCCACCCGACGTATTCGGAGGCATGCGTGGACTCAAGATCGGGACGGCGCTGGGGATCCCGGTCAGGCTCAACTGGACGTTCCTGATCGTGTTGCCGCTGTTCGCCTACCTCATCGGCTCGCAGATCGAGATGATCGCCGACGTGATGAACGAGTCGCTCGGCGCCGGCATCGACCCGGCCGCGCTCGCCGGGGGGCTCACGCCGTGGGCCCTCGGGCTGGCGGCGGCGGTCGGGCTGTTCGCCGGCGTCCTCCTCCACGAGTTCGGCCACTCGATCGTCGCCATGCGGTACGGCTACGAGATCGAATCGATCACGCTGTGGCTGCTCGGCGGGCTCGCCAGCTTCAGCGAGTTCCCCGAGGACTGGAAACACGAGTTCTGGATCGCGATCGCGGGGCCGGTCGTCAGCATCGCGGTCGGCGCCGGCTGTTACGCCGTGTTCGTCCTGGCGCCGGTCGGGTCGAACGCGGTGTTGTTCGTGTTCGGCTACCTCGCGCTGTTGAACGTGGTGCTCGCCGTCTTCAACATGCTTCCGGCGTTCCCGATGGACGGCGGGCGCGTCCTCCGCGCGCTCCTGGCCCGGAACCAGCCGCACGCGCAGGCGACCCAGCGCGCCGCCGCGGTCGGAAAGGCGTTCGCGTTCGTCATGGGGCTCATCGGGCTGTTCAACTTCCAGCTGCTGTTGATCGTCCTCGCCTTCTTCATCTACATCGCCGCCTCCGGCGAGGCCCAGCAGACCACGCTGAAGGCCGCCTTCGAGGACGTCACCGTCGGCGACGTGATGACCGGCCGCGAGGACCTCCACACCGTGCGCGAGAACACCTCGGTCGCCGAGCTGATGAGCCGGATGTTCGAGGAGCGGCACACGGGGTACCCCGTGCTCCGCGGCGAGAGCCTCGTCGGGATGGTGACCCTGGAAGACGCGCGGTCGGTCCGGGAGGTGGAGCGCGACGCGTACACCGTCGGCGACGTGATGGCGACGAACGTCGTCGCGGTCGGCCCGGAGACCGACGCGATGACCGCCCTCCAGACGATGCAGGAGAACGGCGTCGGCCGTCTGCCCGTCGTCGACCGCCAGGAGCGGCTCGTCGGGATCATCTCCCGCTCGGACCTGATGACCGCGTTCAACATCATCCAAACGGGCGGCACCCCGAGCATCATCAGCGGGCGGCGACAGATCGGCGACGACCCCGACGTGTTCTGAGGCGGACCGAGTCCGCGTCGCGTCCACCGACGCGCGGCGGCGCCGATCGGCGACCGAAAGCGACTCGTCGTCGACGACACTACCGGCTCGCATGAGCGATACGGACGCGTCGGTCCCGGTCACGGTGTACACCCGCGAGGACTGCGCCCTTTGTGACGCCGCGCGGGAGACGATCGAGGAGACCGCCGCCGGGCTCGACGTGGCGATCGACCTCGAGATGGTCGACGTCGACGAGGACCCCGAACTCGCCGACGAGTACGGCGAACGCGTCCCCTACGTGATGGTCGACGGGCACCCGGCGTTCAAGTACGAAGTCGACGAGCGCGAGCTGCGGCTGAAGCTGCTCGCGGCGTCCTGAACGGCTGAAAAAAAACGGCTCGGCCGGCGACCGCTACGCGACCGTCTCCTCGCCGGCGCCCGGAGCGTTCGTCTTCAGGTTCGTGACGGCCTCGACCGCGTTCGACCGGGAGGCGTACCCCTGGCCGGAGTCGGCCACGATGTTCCCGTTGCGGTGCCGGAGCCGCCAGCGCCACTCCCCGCCCGCGTCCTCGAACAGCTCGAACGTCGCCGCGCTCTCGATCCCCTCGTCCTCGCTCGGAACCGCCACGGCCGGCTCGTCGGCGTCCTCGGGTTCCGGCCCGTCGTCGGCCGCGACGGCCTCCGCCTCCTCGACCGGCGTCTCGATCCGGAGGAGCCCGGCGCCGCGCGCGTTCCGCCGGACGCTGTGGAGCCCCTGCTGTGCCTTCCCGCGGCTGCTGTACCCCTGGCCCGACGTCGCGATCACGTTCCCGTTGCGGTGTCGGAGCCGCCAGCGCGGCTTCCCGCCCGCGTCCGTGAACAGCTCGAAGCGGGCCTTGCTCTCGCGGAGCGACGCCGCCTCGTCGCGCGCGACCGCGACCTCCGCGTCGAGGTCCTCCGCGCGCTCCTCGGCGGCGGCCAACTCCTCTCGCGTCGACGCCAGTTCGTCGCGGACCGACGCCAAGTCAGCCTCCGTCGACGAGAGCTCCTCGCGGGTGGCCTCCAGTTCGGCGCTCGTCTCGTCGCGCTCCGCCGTCGCGGCGGCCGTCTCGTCGCGCATCTGCTCGTAGTCCTCGTACACCGGATCGGAGAGCAGCGGGACGACCGTCCCCGCGAGCCCGATGAGGAGCAGCCCGACCCCGTACAGCGTGATCACGGTCGAATCGCCGGAGGCGGTGAACCACCCATCGGGGAAGATGTTCACGAACCACACGACGCCGAGGACGCTCACCGCCGTCCCGAGGTAGCCGAGGTACGTTCCGGTCCGGCGTAGCGGGAAGCGTATCACCGCCCCGAGCATGACGAACGGCGGCGCCAGCGCGGTCAGCGCGTACGCGATGCCGCGGGTCGTCGTCGCCGACTCGGTGACGAAGAACAGCGCGACGCCGGCGAGCCCGAGCAGCACGCCGACCCCGAACAGCCAGTAACCGTTCACCTCGTCGCTCGTGGTCGGCTCGCCGATCCGTCGCGCGTACAGTCCGCCGCCACGGTCCGGGTTGTCAGGAGTTGGCATGGGTGCGGAGACTTTGACCGTCGGTTTATTACTGATGGTGTGTGACACGATAACAAGTGTAAATTCCGGACTACCGCGACCCGAGCGTTTACCCGTCGAACGGTCCCCCATATGGTATGTACGTACTCCGAGGCGGACGGGTCGCCGACGCGGCGGGGAGTCGCGAGGCAGACGTGGCAATCGCGGACGGCGAGATCGTCGCGGTCGGCGACGACGTCGACGACGCGGGTGACGTCGACGAGGAGATCGACGCCGCCCGGAAGACCGTCGCGCCCGGGCTGATCGACGCGCACGTCCACGTGATGATGGACGGCCGCCCGGACGTCTCGACCGCGGTGTCGGAGAGCGACTACGCCGCGAGCTACCGCGCCGCGAGCAACCTGCGGGCGGCGGTCGAGGCCGGAGTCACGACGGTCCGCGACCTCGGGAGCAGAGGAACGCTCGCGCTCGACGCGGGCGAGGCGGTCGCCGAGGGCGAACTCGACGGCGCGCGGGTGCTCGCGTGCGGTCGCAACGTGATCATGACGGGCGGCCACGGCAACTGGTTCGGGCGCGAGGCCGACGGGCCGGCGGAGGTCCGGAAGGCGGCCCGCGAGCAGCTGAAGGCGGGCGCGGACGTGCTCAAGTGCATGGCGACCGGCGGCGTCCTCACCGAGGGCGCGGTGACGGGCGCCCCCGAGCTGACGCCCGAGGAGCTGGCGGCGTTCACCGACGCGGCCGCGCCGACCGACACGCCGACCGCGGCCCACGCCCACGGCGAAGCGGGGATCAAGAACGCCGTCGAGGCCGGGATCACGAGCGTCGAACACGGCACCTTCATGGACCGTGAGGCCGCCGAAATGATGGCCGACCGGGGCACCTACTGGGTGCCGACCGCGAGCGCGCTCCGCGGCATCGTCGACAACGGGATCGAGGCCGGGATCCCCGAGGACGCCGTGGCGAAGGCCGAGGACGCCGCCGACCGCTTCGACGACGCGTGGGACCACGCGCTCGACGCCGACGTGCCGATCGCGATGGGCACCGACGCGGGCACGCCGTTCAATTTCTTCGAGGACATTCCCCAAGAGCTGGCGTACATGGTCGACTACGGCCTCTCCCCGGAGGCGGCGCTGGAGGCCGCCACCGTCAACGCCGCCGACCTGCTCGGGCTCGACGACGTCGGCCGCGTCGAGGCCGGGTACCGCGCCGACCTCGTCCTCCTCGACGCGGACCCGACCGAAGACGTCGAGGCGTGGCGGGAGCCGGCGGCGGTGTTCGCCGCCGGCGACCGGGTCGCGTAGGGCGGGGACCGGACCGCGACCGGGGGCGATCGACTGGAGTCCGATCGCCCGCGAACGGTCGCTTTTAACCCGAGCCGCCGCAAGGATCGGTCGATGACGAGCGCGCAATCCGGGTCGTCGCCCCGGCACGCGGACCCGGACGAGAACCCCTACGTCGAGTCGCCGCCGACCGACTTCGAGCCGGTCGAGGAGCTCTCGACCGAGGACGCCGCCGAGCAGGCCTCCCTGCTCCGGGCGGCGGTCCGGGAGCACGACCACCGGTACTACGTCGAGGCGGACCCGCTGGTCTCCGACGAGACGTACGACCGGCTGTTCGCCCGGCTCAAAGAGCTGGAGGACGCGTTCGACCTCCCGACCGACGGCTCGCCTACCCGCCGCGTCGGCGGCGAGCCGCTCGACGAACTGGAGACCGTCGAGCACGTCGCGCCGATGCGCTCCATCGACAACGCGACGGAGGCGGAGGCGGTCCGCGAGTTCGACGAGCGCGTCCGGCGCGGGCTCGACGCCGAGGGGTTCGACCCCGACGACGTCGCGTACGTCTGCGAGCCGAAGTTCGACGGCCTCTCCGTCGAGGTGGTGTACGAGGACGGCGTCTACGCCCGCGCCGCGACTCGCGGCGACGGCCTCGAGGGCGACGACGTCACCGAGCAGGTGCGGACGATCCGCTCGGTTCCGGGCCGGCTCCGCGGTGACCCGCCGGGGACGCTGGCGGTCCGCGGCGAGGTGTACATGCCCCGCGACGCGTTCGACGCGTACAACGAGGAGCGGATCGAACGCGGCGAGGAACCGTTCGCGAACCCCCGCAACGCCGCGGCCGGGACCCTCCGACAGCTCGACCCCGCGGTCGTCGCCGAGCGCCCGCTCGACGTCTTCTTCTTCGACGTGTTGGCGTGGGAGGCCGGCGACGGGGCGGCGGAAGGGGCAGAGGGCGACGACGCCGAGCCGCCGGAGCGCCCCGACACCCATTGGGCCGAGTTCGACGCGTTCGACGCGTTCGGGCTCCGCCGCGCCGACCGGGTCGAGCGCGTCGGCGACATCGAGGGCGCGCTCGACTACCGCGAGCGCCTCATGGCCGAGCGCGACGACCTCGACTACGAGATCGACGGCGTCGTGATCGCGGCCGACGACCGGGCGCACCGCGAGGCGCTCGGGTCGACCTCGCGGGCGCCGCGCTGGGCGTTCGCGTACAAGTTCCCGCCCCGAACCGCGACGACGACGGTGGAGGGTATCACCGTGCAGGTCGGGCGGACGGGCCGGCTCACCCCCGTCGCCGAGCTCGCCCCCGTCGACGTCGGCGGCGTCACCGTCTCGCGGGCGACCCTCCACAACCCCGCCGAGATCGAGACGCTCGGCGTGAACGTCGGCGACCGCGTGCGGATCTACCGCGCCGGCGACGTGATCCCGTACGTCCCCGAGGTCGTCGAGAAGCGCTCCGAGGGCGCGTACGAGTTCCCCGAGGCGTGTCCGGTCTGCGAGGCCCCCGTCGAGCGCGACGGCCCGCTCGCCTTCTGCACCGGCGGGCTCGGCTGCCCGGCGCAGCTGGAGCGGGCGGTCGAACACTGGGCGCGGCGGGACGCGCTCGACGTCGAGGGGCTGGGTCCCGAGCGCGTCGAGCAGCTCCGCGAGGCCGGGCTCGTGGAGTCGCTGCCGGACCTCTACGACCTGACCGTCGAGGAGCTCGCCGCGCTGGAGGGGTGGGGGGAGACGAGCGCCGAGAACCTCGTCGCGGAGCTGGAGGCGACGAAGGAGCCGCCGCTCGGCGACTTCCTCGCCGGGCTCGGGATCCCGGACGTGGGCGCGACGACCGCCCGCGCGCTCGCGGCAGCGTTCGGCGACCTCGACGCGGTCCTCGACGCCGACGAGGCGGCGCTTCGCGAGGTCGACGACGTCGGTCCAGAGGTGGCCGAGTCGATCCGGGCGTTCCTCGACAGCGACGAGAATCGGGCGGCCATCGAGGGGCTCCGCGAACGCGGCGTCGAGCCCGAGTCGGTCGAGGTCGAGGCCGGCGACGCGCTCGACGGGCTCACGTTCGTCTTCACCGGGTCGCTGTCGGCGACGCGGAGCGAGGCGCAGGCGCACGTGGAGGCGCACGGGGCGAACGCCACGTCGAGCGTGTCGGGCAACACAGACTACCTCGTCGCCGGCGAGAGCCCCGGGCGGTCGAAGCGAAGTGACGCCGACGCCGAGGGCGTCCCCGTGCTCGACGAGGACGCCTTCGCCGACCTCCTCGCCGAGCGCGGGGTCGCGTGGCCGCCCGAGGAGTGAGGAGGCCCCGAAGCGCCGTGCCCGCCGACGAGACCCGCAACCCTTTATCCCGAGACGCGGGAACGGGAATGTATGACCGCCATCGAGCTGCGTGGCGTGCGGAAGGAGTTCGGCGACGTCACGGCCGTCCGTGACCTCGACCTCACCGTACAGGAGGGCGAGGTGTACGGGTTTCTCGGCCCGAACGGCGCCGGCAAGTCGACGACGATCGACATGCTGCTCGACCTCGTCCGCCCGACCGCGGGGACGGTGCGCGTCCTCGGACGCGACGCCACCGGCGACGGGGTCGCGATCCGGCGGCGGACCGGGGTGCTCCCGGACGGGTTCGCCGTGTACGACCGGCTCTCCGGGCGGAAGCACGTCGAGTTCGCGGTCCGATCGAAGGAGGCCGACGACGACCCAGACGCCCTGTTAGAGCGCGTGGGGCTGCTCGACGACGCCGACCGGAAGGCCGGCGGCTACTCGAAGGGGATGCGCCAGCGGCTCGCGCTCGCGATGGCGCTCGTCGGCGAGCCCGACCTGCTCGTCCTCGACGAGCCCTCCTCCGGGCTCGACCCCGCGGGCGCGAAGGAGATGCGAGAGATCGTCCAGCGCGAGGCCGACCGCGGCGCGACCGTCTTCTTCTCCTCGCACATCCTCGAACAGGTCGACGCCGTCTGCGACCGCGTCGGGATCCTCCGCGACGGCGAGCTCGTCGCCGAGGACTCCGTCGAGGGCCTCCGCGAGGCCGTCGGCGGCGAGGAGACGCTGGAGATATCGGTCGGCGACGCGAGCGGGACGGGCGGTGCGAGCGACGCGGCAGTCGAGGCGGTCCACGCGGTCGACGGCGTCAGCCGCGTCGACCGCGACGGCGACGCGCTCGTCGTGAGCTGCGCCGACGGCGCGAAGACACGCGTCATCGCCGCGCTGGAGGACGCCGGCGTCGACGTCGCCGACTTCCACACCCGGGAGGCGTCGCTGGAAGACCTGTTCCTGGCGTACACGGAAGGCGACGCGGCGGAAGGCGACGCGGCGGAGGGCGACGCGGCTGAGGGCGACGCGGCGGGATCCGACGGCGGACGGCCCGGCTCGGTCGCTCCGGACGAGGAGGTGGCCGAATGACCCTCGCCGCCATCGCGGAGAAGGACTTCCAGGACGCGGTGCGCTCGCGGGGGATGATCGCTCTCGTGGCGCTGTTCTCGCTACTCGTCGCCGTCTTCGCGTTCGTGATCAGGCCGACGGGACAGGGCGAGCAGTTCGCGACGGAGCTCCTCCTCCGCTTCTTCGTCAGACCGTTCCTCGTGACGACGCTCGTCCCCCTCGTCGCGGTCGTGATCGGCTACAACGCCGTGAGCGGCGAGCGCGAGTCCGGCTCCCTGAAGCTGCTCCTCTCGCTGCCGCACTCGCGGGCCGACGTCGTCTTCGGGAAGGTCGTCGGCCGCGGCGCCGCGCTGTCGGTCGCGGTGTTCGTCGGGTTCCTGCTCCCCGCCGCCGTGCTGGCCGTGCTCGCGCAGACCGGGGGGATCGCGGCGTTCAACGTCGGCTCGTACTTCGGGTTCACCGTCTTCGCCGCGGTGCTCGGGGTCGTCTTCGTCGCGATCGCGGTCGGCTGCTCGGCCGCCGCGTCGACCCAGCGGCGCGCCCTGATCGGCGGCGTCTCGATCTACGTCCTGTTCGTGCTGCTGTGGGGTGCCGTCACCGGCCAGTTCCTCGGCGCCGCCGGCGGGATCGTCGACCCGCTCCCGGTGTCGACGGAGCAGGTCCGGACGTTCCTCCGGGTGTCGAACCCGACGACCGGCGTCGAGATCCTGTCGAACGCGTTCCTCGGCGGGCAGCTGTTCGCGGGCGAGACCGTCAACCGACAGATATCGGCGGCGTCGATGCTCGTGTTCTGGACGGTCGCGCCGCCGCTGGTCGGGCTCTGGAAGTTCGACGCCGACGACTTATAAACGAAGGCGGCCGTCTCGCGGCCGGTTACGCCGTCGCGCGCTCGATCGCCGCTTCGAGGTCGGCGACGATGTCGGCGGGGTCCTCGATGCCGACGGAGAGCCGCACCATGTCACCGGTGACGCCGGCGTCCTCCTGTTCTGCTTCGGTCAACTGCTGGTGAGTCGTCGACGCCGGGTGGATGACGAGCGTCTTCGCGTCGCCCACGTTCGCCAGCAGCGACGCGAGGTCGGCGTTCTCGACGGTGCCCTTCGCGGCCTCGTAGCCGCCCTCCAGCCCGAAGGTGATCATGCCGCCGTAGCCGCCCTCCAAGTACTCGCTCGCCTCCGCGTGGGTCTCGTGGCTCTCCAGTCCGGGGTAGTTCACCCACGCCACGTCCCCGTGCTCGTCGAGGTACTCCGCGACGATGCCGGCGTTCTCGCAGTGGCGGTCCATTCGGAGGGGAAGCGACTCCGTCTGCTGGAGCGTGTTCCACGCGTCGAACGGCGACTGCTGGTTCCCCAAGTCGCGCAGCCCGCGGGTGACCGCCGCGAAGGTGAACGCCGCCTCGCCGAACGCGTCGACGTAGTTGATCCCGTGGTACGCGGGGTTGTCCTGCGCGATCTCCGGGAACTTCTCGGGGTACTCGCCCCACGGGAAGGAGCCGCCGTCGACGAGGACGCCGCCGACGGTGGTGCCGTTGCCGGTGAGCCACTTCGTCGTCGACTCCCAGACGAGGTCAGCGCCGTGGTCGAGCGGGCGGCAGAGGGACGGCGTCGCGAACGTGTTGTCGACGAACAGCGGGGCGCCGTGCTCGTGGGCGATGTCGGCGATCCGCTGGATGTCCGGCGTGACGAGGGCGGGGTTCCCGATGGTTTCGATGTGGACGTAGGCGGTGTCCTCGTCGATGGCGTCGGCGTATCCCTCGTAGTCGAGCGGGTCGACGAACCGCGTCGAGACCCCGCGCCGCTCGACGGAGTGGGTGAGGTAGGTGTAGGTGCCGCCGTACAGCGCCGACGAGGAGACGATGTTGTCGCCCGCGGACGCGAGCATGAACGTCGCCAGGTCGAGCGACGCCATCCCGGAAGCGGTGGCGATCGCGCCGACGCCGTTCTCCAGGGAGGCGAGCCGCTCTTCGAGGGCGCCGTTCGTCGGGTTCATGATCCGGGAGTAGACGTTGCCGGCCTCCTCCAGCGCGAACAGCCGGGCGGCGTGGTCGGCGTCCTCGAACTCGTAGGACGTCGTCTGGTAGATGGGCGTGGCCCGGGCGCCGGTCGCCGGGTCCGGGTCGGAGCCGGCGTGGACGCTTCGGGTGCGGAACTCGCGGTCGGGCTGGTCCTCGTCGGATGGCATGGATCGACGTGGGCCCGCCACGTATTTAACTGCGCCCGCAGTTGCCGGCGTTACCGGTTTCTCGGAGACGGCATCGTGGCGTGGCACCGCTGCCGCGCCCGACTCGTGCGAACCGTTAACAGCGTCGAACCGTAACTCAAGTTATGGGAACCCAAGGTCCGCGCGGCGAGACCCTCGAGCTAGAGGACGCGGTCGGCGGTATCCCGGACGCCGTCTGGCAGTACACGGCGCTCGGCGCCGCCCTCCTCGTCGGTTTCGCCCTCCTCAGCCAGAGCCTCGTCTTCGGCGTCGGAGCGCTCGCGGTGTTGCTGGCGGCGGTCACGGTCGTCAGCGCGGTCGAGATCGTCGACGCCTACGAAAAGGAGGCGCTCACGGTGTTCGGCGAGTACCGGAAGCTCCTCCAGCCGGGCGTCCACCTCATTCCGCCGTTCGTCTCCCGGACGTACGCGTTCGACATGCGGACGCAGACGCTCGACGTCCCGCAGCAGGAGGCGATCACGCGGGACAACTCGCCGGTGACGGCGGACGCGGTCGTCTACATCAAGGTGATGGACGCGAAGAAGGCGTTCCTCGAGGTGGACGACTACAAGAAGGCGGTCTCGAACCTCGCGCAGACCACGCTCCGGGCCGTCCTCGGCGACATGGAGCTCGACGACACGCTCTCCCGTCGCGACCAGATCAACGACCGCATCAACGAGGAGTTAGACGAGCCGACCGACGAGTGGGGGATCCGCGTCGAGGCCGTCGAGGTCCGCGAAGTGAGTCCCTCGCAGGAGGTCCAGCGGGCGATGGAACAACAGACCGGTGCCGAGCGCCGCCGCCGCGNCGCTCTCCGGCTCCGACGTCCAGCAGATGGAGGGGTTAGAGAGCAAGGAGTTCGACGAGGAGACGGAGAAGATGCTCGGCTTGGAGGACATCGAGAGCGCCCTCGAACAACTCGACACCGTCGCCGACAGCGATCTACGGACCGACGAGACCCGCGACGCGGACACGGCCCGCGACGTCGACCTCGCCCGTCAGGAGGGAGAGACCCGCGAGGCCGACCGGGATGTCGAGCTGGAGGCCGAGAGCGAGCGCCCGGGGACGTAAGCCCGACTCGCGGCTGCCGCACGTCGTCGACAGAGAAGCTCGCCGGAACCACGATCGCGCCGCCGCACGGGTCGCTGACGTTCCCAGAGCCGAAGACGCCCACCTCGAGGCGGACCGGGACATCGATCTGGAGTCGGAGTCTGGGAGTGACTGAGACGGTAGGCGAGCCGCCACGAGTAGCGATCAGCTTTCACAGGCTCTACACTCGAGAATATCTCGACTGAATTTCTGTGCGGCATTCACGCTGTGCTGATAGTAGAGGCTCTTGACCCCTTTTTTCCAAGCTTCTATGTAGAGCTGATTGATCTCCTTGACGCTCACTTCACTCGGATCGATCGAGATGTTCACGCTCTGTGCTTGGTCTATGTGTTTCTGTCTCTGTGCCGCCTGATTGATGATCGCCATCTGCGGTATCTCGGCGAAGGTCTTGAACACCTCTTTCTCTTCGTCCGTCAGACACTCGAGATGTCGAACGCTCCCGTCCTTATTGGCGATGCTGTCCCAGACTTCGCGGGTGTCTTTGCCCCGCTCCGCCAGTATCGCCTGAAGGAATCTGTTTTTTTGCGTCGACTTTAGCTTCGCACCGTCTCGCACGAAGTAGTTCGATTTCAGCGGCTCGATGCTCGGACTGACCTGACCCAGAATGACGCTGCTCGATTTCGTCGGAGCCACGCTCATCGTCGTCGTGTTCCGCCTGCCGTAGCCCTCGAGAACCTCCGGCTCCCCGAACTCATCCGCAAGCGCTTCACTCGCCTCGTAGCTCCGCTCTTTGATGATCCGGAAGATCTCCCCGTTCTTCTCCATCGCCTCCATGCTGTCGAAGGGGATCATGTTGCTCTGGAGGTAGCTGTGCCACCCGAGGACGCCGATCCCTATCGCTCTGTGTCTCTTCGCGAACCGCACGGCCCGCTCCATGAACTGTACTCCCTCCGTGCGCTGGATGAATTCCTCCATCACCGCGTCCAGGAATCGCGTCAGAGTCTCCACTGCATCGGTATCCTTCCATTCGTCGTAGTGGAGAGCGTTCATACTTGAGAGACAGCAGACGAAGCTCTCGTCCGCCGTGGCCGGCAGCGCTATCTCGGTACACAGGTTGGACGCGTTTATCTGGTAATCCTTGTCCTTGTAGACCTGTGGCTTCCCCTCGTTCATGTTCCCCCGGAAGATTATATACGGAACGCCGATATTGATCCGGGTCTCGATAATGTCCGCCCAAGTCTCTCGCTTCTCTTCATCGCCGTCAATCATCGCCTGAAACCAGTCGTCACCGATGATGACTCCGTAGTAGATGTCCTGTACTGGGTCCCCTTCGGTTTTGATGTTAAGCCATTCTTCTAGGTCGTCGTGTTCGACGTCGATGTAGCCGGCGAACTGCCCCCGCCGGGTTTCGCCCTGGCTGATGACGTTGATGATCGTATCGAACAGCTCTGTGAAGCTGTAACTCCCGTTGCTCTTGCCGTTGTTCGTTATCGGACTGCCTCGCGGCCGCAGCTCACCGAAGTACCCGCTCGTGCCGCCGCCCTGCTTGGTCATCTCACCCACCTCGGCTTGGGTGTAGAGAATGCTCTCGATGCTATCCTCCATGTAGCTGCCGAAGCAACTGATAGGAAGGCCTCTGTCCAGTCCGAAGTTGGACCACACCGGGCTCGCGAGACTATAGAAGCCCCGACTCATGTACTCGTAAAACTTGTCCGCGAAGCCCTCCTCACCGAGGATCTCTTCGGCGCGCTCCGCTATCTGTCTGACTCTCTCTTCCGCTTCGACGCCCTCGATCAGGTACCCCTCTCTGAGAAACTCCCTACTGTCCTCGTTCAGCCAGTAGAACGGTTCCGTATGCTGTTGCTCAACGCTTTCGAGTTCTGTTTGTGCCATTGTTAGAACATGTCCTCGGCGGTAACGCTCTGCGTGTGTTTGTTGTACGTGGTCGACCGCTTGCTGAAGAAGTCGTTATCCTTGGTCATCATAATGTCCTCGTCGAACCAGCGCGTCTCCTCAAGCAGGTCGTCGTCCGTCTCGAATATCGGTTCCACGCCGACGGTTTCTAGACTCTGATTGAACCGGTCTCGCAGAAACGCGTCGACGTGCGCTCGAGGAAGGAACTCCAGCTCGCCGTCAGCGAATATCCAATTCAGAATCTCCAGCTCTGCCTCGTAGGCCTGCCGACAGGCCTCTTGGACGTCCTCCTCGAAGTCGTCATCGAAGAGGTCCGGGTTCTCCTCGCTGATCGTCTCCACCAGCTCAATCCCGAACAGACCGTGAATCTGCTCCTCTTTGCTGGTTGCTTCGACGGCGTTCGCTATCCCCGTGAACTTCTTTTCGTGCTTGTCGAAGCTCGTCATTATGAGGAACTGGCTGAATAGCGAGACGTGTTCGACGAACGTACTGAACAGCAGGATGCTCATCACGTACTCCCGTTCGTCGTCGCTCTCGCTCTTCTCCAGATACTCATCGAGATACTCGATCCGCTCTTTGATCGCCGGCTCCTCAGTTACCTGCTCGAAATCGTCCGTGATTCCTAAGACGTCGAGTAGGTGACTGTAGGCGTCCATGTGCCGCACCTCGCTTTCCGCAAAGGTCATACCCACGTTCCCGACCTCGGCTTTGGGCATCTCCTCGTAGATATCCGACCAAAACGTCTTCACTTGCACCTCGATCTGCGCGATAGCCAACATCGTCCGCTTGATAACGGTCTGCTCAGCAGGAGTCGTGTTGACCCTGAAGTCTTGGACATCTCCGTCGAAATTAAACTCCGTGTGTACCCAGTAGCTGTTCCGGATCGCCTCGACGTAGTCGAGAAACTCGCTGTACTCGTAGGGCTTCAGCTGTTTTCTCTCCGAGAAGATGTCCGTCTCTATGTCTGCGCCTGTACTCGCGTTCGTGTTTGCGTTTTCGCTTTCACTCATCGTTGGTCATCTCAAACGTGACCGATTGCGTTGGATTGCCTCTGCCACTGTCTAGCATCAGTCTGGTGAGTCCGACCGCAGTCGTGTCGCTCGGGAGACGGTCTTACAGCGTGACGTGAGTGTAGCCGTGTGAACCGTATCGGACCACACAGACTCCACCGGTATAAGTATTACCAACAAAATTGTAGTATAACAAGCTCACTTTCACACTAGGAGGGCGGAGTCGTTCCTCCGATCCACGAATGGGCGGTGCCGAGACGGGGACTGAGCGGTAATCTCCGGTTACGGGTGGTCGCTACAGTGCCCAACTGGCGGCGTCAAGCACCCGCGTAGTCCAATCGCGATGACTCCGCCGAGCAGTTCGGCGAGGAGCGCGAACCCGGAGCCGGACGCGAGCGAGAGACCGACGAGACGTGAGACTCGGACGACGTCGACCTCACCCGGCAGGAGGAGGAGACCTGCGAGGCCGACCGCGACGTCGAGCTGGAGGCCGAGAGCGAGCGCCCGGGGAACTAGGGTCGGAGTCGGCCTCGAACGAATCCGGGCCGTCAGGGGCGCCAGTTCGCCGGATCGACCGCCCAGAGCGCGCCCACCGCGAGGACGCCGGCGACGCCCCCGGCGACGAGAGCGAGCACCGAGCCGGGGACGGCGACGACCGAGGCGAGCAGCAGGACCGCGGCGACGAGCAGCGCGACCGTGTCCTCCGTGGTCGACGCGCGCACGACGGGCGCCACCGCCCCGCCGACGACGGCGCCGGCCGCGACCGCGGCGGGCGGACCGGAGCGCAGCGCCGCGAGCGACTCCGGAAGGCCAAACGCGGCGAGGGACGCCCCGAAGCCCGCACCGATCCCCGCGCCGAGCGCGAGCGCGCCGACGGCACCGAGCGCGGGCGCGAGGAGGGCGGTCCGCGCGGAGAGGTCGGCGTCGACGAGCGCGGCCCCGCCGGAGACCACCAGTACCGACCCGGCCGCGAGGAGCGCGGGCGCGACCAACAGCGAGACCGGGGACGGCACGACGAAGTCTGGGGTGCCGGACGCGGTCGCCGATCCGGGGACGACCGCGGGCGCGACGGTGGCGGCGCCCGCGAACGCGGCGCCGGCGACCGCGAGCAGGACGAGTCCGAGGAGGCGGCGGCGGAGAGCTGTCATACCGACGGGAACGCCGCCGGGACACAAAACGATCGCGGGACTGAGACGGGATCGGTGCCGGGATGCGAGGGGCGCGACGCGGGTCGGCGGCGCGCGATCTGAACGCGTCGCCCGCGGCGGGGCCCTACACGGTCACGCCGGCGCGGTCGCCGTCGATCGAGACGACGACGCGCTCGGGCGGTCCCCGCTCGTCCGTCAGTCGGATCAGGAGGGTCTTGACGACCGGGTCGTCGGTGTCGACGTCGCCGCGGACGCCGACTCGGTCGACGGCGATCCGGAGCGAGCGGTCGCCGATGCGGCTGATCGCACCGAGTCGGAGCGCGACGGCCGGCGCCGTGAGCCGCTGGGCGACGACGAGCACGGCCTCCCCGTCGTCGTCGACGAAGGCGGTCGCGTCGACGAACGCTCGCGTCTCCGTCGCGTCGGGACGGAGCGCGCTCCTCGCCTCCGCGCTCGATCGGAAGGAGGCGGCGTGGGTGATGATCTCCGCGGGACGGTCGAGGACGCTCTGTCCGTCGACCAGCGGGTTCCCGTCGATGGAGCGGCTCCGGACGCCGAGGTCGCGGGGCGTCGACGCCGCGAGGTCGTGGAGGCGGTCGACGCACCCCGCCGTGGCGGCGGTGAGGGCGCCGACGACGACCGCGCGGCGGTGCATGTGACGGGCTCTGACGGTCGGGGATAAAACCCCGTCGTCGCGCGTCTCGGCGCGTGAGAATCGGGCGGACGCGGGGCGATCGGAGGCGTCGAACCGAGGGCGTGGAGGCGGGACGGTCGAGCCGGGTCGAGCGAGACGGTCGAGACGGACGGCCGAGACGGATCGGCGCGCCGGCCTACTCGTCGACCATCGGCGCGGGCACGCCTCCGTCGTCGGCGTCGAGTTCGAAGGCCCGGCGGAGCTCGGCGATCCGGTCGCGGATGTCCGCGGCGAGTTCGAACTCCAGGTTGCTCGCGGCCTCCTCCATCCGGTCTTCGAGCGCCTCGATCTGCGCTTCGGCCTCGTCTTCGCTCTCGACGTCGCCGACGCTGACCGACGAGGTGTCCGTCTTCGACCCCGGGAGGTTCGTCTCGCCGACCGGCTTGTCGATCGTCGTCGCCTCGTAGCCGTGCTCGGCGTTGTACTCCAGTTGGATCTCGCGGCGGCGCTGGGTCTCCTCGATCGCCGCCTCCATCGAGTCGGTCATCCGGTCGGCGTAGAGGACGACCTCGCCGTTGACGTTGCGGGCGGCCCGCCCCATCGTCTGGACGAGGGTCGTCGTCGAGCGGAGGAACCCCTCCTGGTCGGCGTCGAGGATCGCGACGAGCGAGACCTCCGGAATGTCGAGCCCCTCGCGGAGCAGGTTGATCCCGACGAGCACGTCGATGTTGCCGAGCCGGAGGTCGCGGATGATCTCGTGGCGCTCGAGGGTGTCCGTCTCGTCGTGCATGTACGCCACGTCGACGCCGGCCTCCTCGAAGTACTCCGTGAGGTCCTCGGCCATCCGCTTGGTGAGCGTGGTGACGAGGACGCGCTCGTCGCGCTCGATCCGGTCGTCGACCCGATCGAGGAGGTCCTCGACCTGCCCGGTCGCCCCCGTCACCTCCACCTTCGGGTCGACGAGATGGGTCGGCCGGACGATCTGCTCGACGATGCGGTCGGAGGTCTCGCGCTCGTAGTCGCTCGGGGTCGCCGAGACGTAGAGGGTCCGGTCCGTCTTCTCCTCGAACTCCTCGAAGGTGAGCGGACGGTTGTCGTAGGCGGTCGGGAGCCGGAAGCCGTTCTCGACGAGCGAGTCCTTCCGGGACTTGTCCCCCTCGTACTGCCCTTTGATCTGGGGGATCGTCTGGTGGGACTCGTCGATCACGGTGAGGAAGTCGTCGGGGAAGTAGTCGAGGAGGGTGTAGGGGGCGTCGCCCGACTCCCGGTCGTCCATGTGCACCGAGTAGTTCTCGATCCCCGAGCAGTAGCCCGCCTCCCGGAGCATCTCGATGTCGAAGGTGGTCCGCTCCTCGATGCGCTGGGCGGCGACCAGATCGCCCTGCCGCTCGAAGTAGCTGACCCGTTTCTCCATCAGGTCCTCGATCTCCGCGATCGCCTGCTCCAGCTGGTCGTCGGGGATCGAGTAGTGCTCGGCGGGGTGAAGCATGACCGCGGGCTCCTCGCTCACGACCTCGCCTTTCATCGGGTCGACCTTGATCATGCGGTCTATCTCGTCGCCCCACAGCTCCACCCGGACCGCGTACCGCCCGTACATCGGGTAGATCTCGACGGTGTCGCCGCGGACGCGGAAGGTGCCTTGCGTGAAGTCCACGTCGTTGCGCTCGTAGTTCAGGTCGACGAGCCGGGCGAGAAGCTCCTCGCGGCCGACCTCCTCGCCGACCTCCAGGCGGAGCGCCATGTCGCGGTAGTTCTGCGGGTCGCCGAGCCCGTAGATGGCCGAGACCGAGGCGACGACGATCACGTCGTCGCGGGTGAGCAGGGAGCGGGTCGCGGAGTGGCGGAGGCGGTCGATCTCCTCGTTTATCGACATCTCCTTGTCGATGAACGTGTCCGTCTGCTCGACGTACGCCTCCGGCTGGTAGTAGTCGTAGTAGGAGACGAAGTACTCGACGGCGTTGTCCGGGAACAGCTCGCGGAACTCCTCGTACAGCTGGGCCGCGAGCGTCTTGTTGTGGGCCAACACGAGCGTCGGCTGGTCCAGCTCCTCGGCGACCCACGAGACGGTGTTCGTCTTCCCGGAGCCGGTGACGCCGAGGAGGGTCTGCTTGTCGGCGCCCGACTCGTACCCCTCGACGAGCTGTTCGATCGCCTCGGGCTGGTCGCCCGCGGGCTCGAACGGGGCGTCGACCCGGAGCGGGCGGTCGACGGTCGGGCGGTCCTCCGAGAGGGGAGAGTCGGCGTCGCTCACGATACGCGTCGTTGGGTGGCGAGACACTTGAGCGGCGCGGCTAGGTAAGTGACTGCGGCGAAATCGTCTCGCGCGGACGGTTCCGCTCCGGAGAAGACCCATTATCGATCGGGCTGAACACCAGATCGTGTCCCTCCCGTTCTCACCCGCCGTCGCGTTCGGCATGGCCCTCTTCCTGTTCGTTCTGTTGGCGACAGGCGTCTGGGTGAACTTCGACGCACACGCTCGCGGAAGCGATTATCCGACCGCCTGGGCCGTCTTCGCACCGCTCTCGGGGATCGTACTGGCGTACTACCTCCTCTGGTGGCGTCGCGGGCGGCCCCGCGAGCGGCCGCCGGGCCGAGTGGAGCGAGCCGCCGTTACCGTCGTCGTCGCCGGAATCGGCGGGATGATCGCCGGAAGCCTCGTGTCACCGCCCGACCCGGCCGCACAGCTGACCGTCTGGCCGATCGCGTTCGCCTGCTGTCTCCCCGTCGCGTATTGGGTGGTCAGACGGCGGTTTGGCGCGGCCGGAGGCGGGAACGCCGGTCGGTAGAGAGGATCGAGGTCTCCAAAGTCCCGGCCGCTCGGTTATAAACCGTTGGCTGCCGATCGACGGTGAACACCGCCAAAGCCCCAGCCGCGAGGACTCGCGCGCTTTGCTGCGCTCCTCACTCGCGTTGTTCGCTGCGGTGCTTGCTGCAGCGTGCTTCGTCCTCGCGACAGCGAGGCGCTTCGCGCCTCTGGCAGCCGGCGGCGAAGCCGCCGGCGACTGCCCCTTTGAGTCCCGCCCCCGCCCGCACCGCCCCGCAGCCCCACGCCCCCCC
>NZ_NHPG01000100.1:0-4918 GCF_002252965.1 Halorubrum sp. Ea1 | reverse complement strand
GCGACCGCGGCGTCGAGCGCGGCGGCCACGTCGTCGCCGACGGTCACCTCGTCGACGCCCGCGGTCCGGAGCGCGGCCGCGAGCACCTCCGGGTCCTCCGCGCGGTCGAGCGCCGGCCGACAGGTGACCGCCGAGGCGGCGTCGGGGAGCGCGCCCGCGGCGCCGGCGTGGTCCTTGTCGTGCATCGCGGCGTAGACGAGGTGGAGGTCGTCGTAGTCGTACTCGGCGAGCGTCCCCGCGAGCGTCCGGCAGGCCGCCGGGTTGTGCGCGCCGTCGAGCACCGTCAGCGGCGCCGTGTCGAGCACCTCGAACCGGCCGGGCCACGTCGCCCGCGCGAGCCCGTCGCGGACCGCGGCCGCCGGGAGGGAGTCGCCGTCCGCGCCCGCGCGGTCGGTCCCTCCGTCGCTGTCGCCGCCCTCACCGTCCCCCGCCCGTTCGGCCAGCGCCGCCGCGGTCCGGCGGGCCAGCGCGACGGCGACCCCAGCGTTCGTCGCCTGGTGGTCGCCGACGAGCGGGATCCGGTAGGTCCCCTCCAGCTCGCCGGCGAGCGTCACCTCGGCGTCGGTCGGGCTCACGCGGCCGTCGTAGGCGACGGAGAGGGCGGGGGACGGGTCGAGACCGTCGCCGGCGGCGTCGTCGGCGTTCCCGTCGGCGGCGTCTCCGTTGTCTCCCTCCCGATCCGTGTCCGCCCCCGCCACCGTCGCGACCGGCGCGCCCTCCTCCCCGGCGACCTCGCGGACGACGGCGAGCGCCTCGCCCCCGCAGGCCGTCACGAACGGCGCGCCCGGCTCGGCGATCCGGGCCTTCGTTCGGGCGATCTCGGCTATCGTGTCGCCGAGGACCGCGGTGTGTTCGAGCGAGACGTTCGTCACGGCGGTCGCCACCGGGGTGACCGCGCTGGTCGCGTCGTACTCGCCGCCGAGCCCGACCTCCAGCACCGCGACGTCGACGTCGCGGCGCGCGAAATCGCGGATCGCCATCGCCGTGACGACCTCGAAGAACGTGAGCGGCTCGCCGGCGGCCGCGCGCTCGACGAGCCACGGCTTGACGTCCTCGACGAAGGCGGTGACCGCGTCCTCCGTCATCGGGAGGCCGTCGACGCGGACCCGCTCGGCGAGCGCGGAGAGGTGCGGCGAGGTATAGAGGCCGACGGAGAGCCCGGCCTCGCGCAGGATCGACTCGGTCATGCGCGCCGTGCTCCCCTTCCCGTTCGAGCCGGCCACCTGCACGAACGGCACGTCGTCCTCGGGGTTGCCGAGCCGGTCGAGCAGCGCCGCGACGCGCTCGGTCCCGGGCTTGACCGAGAAGCGGCGGAGGTCGAAGAGGAACGCCGCCGCCTCGTGGTAGTCCATGTCCGTGGGTCGGCGTCGGGTCGCTTAGGCGTAACGGACCGTGCCCTCGAACCCGGCACCGGTGGGCGGTTCCCGCCGCCGCGCCGGCCCGTCGCCTCCCGCCGCGAAGAGCAACCCTTACGCGCGCCGCCGACCGAGCGATCGCATGAACGAGACAGCGGCCGCGTCGGCGTCCGCGGTCGACGAGGCCGATTCGACGGGGGACGACGGCGCCCGCGACCCGGCCCTCGTCGGCGAGGGCGTCCGGCGGTCGTACGGCGACGTCGTCGCGCTCGACGGGGTCGACCTCCGCGTCGAGGCCGGCGAGGTGTTCGGGCTCATCGGCCCCAACGGCGCGGGGAAGACGACTCTCGTCCGGGCGCTGACGGGGACGACCGACGCCGAGGGCGACCTGCGCGTGTTCGGCGTCCCGCCCCGCGAGGTCGACCCGCAGCGCGTGGGCCTGCTCCCGCAGTCGTTCGACCCGCCGGAACGCCTCACCGCGACCGAGTTGGTCGAGTACTACGGCGGCCTCTACGACGACGCCCGCGGCGTCGAGTCGGTCCTCCGGGACGTGGGGATGGCCGACGACGCGGACGCGTGGTACGAGACGCTCTCGGGCGGCCAACAGCGCCGGACCTGCGTCGCGACCGCCATCGTCAACGACCCCGACCTCCTCTTCCTCGACGAGCCGACGACCGGGATCGACCCGGCCGGCCGGCGGTCGATCCACCGCCTGATCGAGCGGCTCGCCGACGGCGGGACGACCGTCTTCCTCACCAGCCACGCGATGGACGAGGTCGAGCGCCTCGCCGACCGCGTCGCCCTCCTCCGCGACGGCGCCGTCGTCGCGGTCGGGCCGCCCGACGAGCTGATCGCCGAACACGGCGGCGCCCCCCGGTTGGACGTGACCCTCGACGGCCCCGCGAGCGACGGGCTCGTCGAGCGCGTCGACGAGCGCGTCGCGGCGAGCCTCGCTGGCGACGCCGACGCCGAGTCGACCCGCGAGGGGCTGCGGGTCCGAGGCGTTCGGCCCGAGACGATCGGCGACGCGGTCGACGCCCTCGACGCCGCCGGGGTCGCCTTCGAGTCGCTCGCGTGGTCCGAGCCCTCGCTTGAGGACGTCTACCTGCGGCTCACCGGCGAGGAGTACTCGCCGCGGGAGGGGCGGGCGATCCCGAGCGAGGAGACGCCGGCCGCGCCCGACGGCGGCGACGCACCGGACGGAGGCGGCCGATGACCCGCGTCGGCCGGATCGGCACCGAGGCGACCGCGGCGGCGCGGTCGTTCCTCCGGCGGCGAACGGCGGTGTTCTTCACGTTCTTCTTCCCGGTGATCCTCGTGGTGATCTTCGGCGCCTTGGTCCGCACCCAGCCGACCGGCGGGGGGCTGTTCGCGGAGCCGGCGGGGTACTACATCCCCGGCTACCTCGCGGTCGTCGTCCTCTTCACTCCCCTCTCGCGGGTCGGCTCGGAGATCGCCCGCCACCGCGACGGCGGCCGGTTCGAGAAGCTGGCGACGACGCCCCTCTCCCGCGCGGAGTGGCTGCTCGCGCACACACTGGTCAACGTCGCGATCATCGGCGCGGCGAGCCTGCTGATCTTCGGGCTCGTCCTCGCGGTGACCGACGCCGAGCCGGTCGTCTCGCCCGCGCTCGCCGTCCTCCCCGTCTTCGTCGCCGTCGGCGTCGCGCTGTTCTGCGGGCTCGGCGCCGTGCTCGGCGCGCTCACGGACTCGCAGGACGGCGTGATCGCCGCGAGCAACACGGTCGCGCTCCCCCTGCTCTTCCTCTCCGAGACGTTCGTCTCGCCCGACCTGCTGCCGGCGTGGTTCCGGCCGGCCGTCGCCGCCTCGCCGCTGACGTACTTCGCGCGCGGGACGCGGGCGATCGTTCACGAGCCAGGCGCGTGGGTCGGCGACCTCGCCGTCCTCTCGGCGCTCGCGGTCGCGTTCCTCGCGGTCGGCGCGTACGCGGTCCCGCGGACGGACTGAGGCGGGAACGGCATCAAACTAAGCCGGAAGGGTACCCGACGGGGGACCCGCCGTCCCCGAAGCCGGTCATTTATATCGCACGGTGCCGTCTCGGAGAGACGAGAGAGGTCCAGTGTTGACGACCGTTCAATTCACCTGTTCGGACTGCGCGCAGACCATCGAGGTCAACGAGGAGATGCGGGAGACGATCCTCGCCACGGGCTGTCCGGTCTGTACGACCGGCGCCAGCGAGGGCGACTTCTCCGACGATACCGACGACAGATAAGGTCTCGCCCGGACGGGTCGCTCGCCGGGTGACGATCGAAAATCAGCGCGTCAGCGGCCGCCTCACTCGTCGTCGCGCTCGACGACGATCGTCCGCCCGGTGAGTCGGTCGGGGACGAACCGATAGAGGTCGATGTCGAGGTCGGGCTTCCCGTCGGCCCAGATCTCGAAGAGGGGGCGGCGGGTCTCCCCGTACTGCGCGATCGTCTCGGGCGTGAGCTCGTCGAGGTCGACCCTGCGGAGCGTGCCGACGCCGACGACACTGCCGTACTCGTCGCCGTCCTCCTCGTACACCACGATCCGCGCCTTCGGGTTCGAGGCGAGGAACTCACGCTTCTCGCTGTCGGGCGTCGACACCAGCCGGAGGAAGGCGTCGCGGGACTCCTCGTCGAATCCATAGGAGATCGGGATAGCGTACGGCGTCTCGTCGCGCGCAAGCGAGAGCACGCCGGTCTCGTGGTGCGAGAGGAACGCGTCGACCTCCGCGTCGGTCATCTCGACCTCGCTGTTCGTCGCCATACGCAACGAGTCGGCGTACGCCCGGATAAAGGACACGAGACGGATCGGACCGCGGAGCCGGCGAGGCGGGTGGAGGTCCGCGCGCTCGACGGGCGGAGGTCTGCGCGCTCGGCGGGCGACGGCGATGCGGTCGACGTATCTCGGGGTAACGGCGGGGAGAGCCGAGGCAAACGACGGGGCGGCGTTACGCGGTCTGGGGGTCGCTGATGTCGCTCTCGGTGACGGGTTCGCCGCAGACGACGCAGCCGACGTCGAGCAGCGTCGCCCGCATAGCGTCGTCCACCTCGATCGACCGACGGCACTCCGGGCAGACGAACGTGTGAGTCCCTGGACTCGTCATGGATACGAGTACGACACAGACACTCATGAAGGATGGTTTGGATTCCTGAAGTTTCGGAATCCGATCAACGGCGGCTCTCGGTCGCACGCGGCCGCTCAGTCCAGTAGCGACGAAAGCAGCTTCCGCTGTGCGGCCGCGATATGCTCGCTGAACGTCGAGCGGTCGATGCCGAGCGATTCGGCGACCTCGCCGGCGTTCGCCCCCTTGGGGTGATCGAAGTAGCCGGCGTCGTAGGCGGCCGTGAGCACCTCGCGCTGACGCTCGGTGAGGTCGCTCCGGTCAACGGTGACCAGGTCCGACTCCTCCGGCGTCGACGACGACTGGAGGAGCCGCAACACCTCCATGTCCGGGGTCGACTCCCGGAACGCGTCGAGCACCGATCGGAGCGTCGGGAGATCGGTCGCGTGGAACGTGACGAGGAGGCGCCCGTCTCGGATCGTCGTCTCCGAAACCGGCAGCCCGTGCCGGTCGA
>NZ_NHPG01000041.1:0-50014 GCF_002252965.1 Halorubrum sp. Ea1 | reverse complement strand
TCCGGTCGACCTACCGCGAGCGGGCGAAGCGGCTCCACCCCGACGGGGAAGACGGCGACGAGGAGGCGTTCAAGAAGCTGAACGAGGCGTACGAGGTCCTGAAGAACTGAGCGGCGTCGGTGTTGCCGTCACTCTCCCGACCGTCGGTGTCGCCGTCGGCCGCCGTCTCGATCGCCTCCGCGACCGCGTCCGCCGCCGCCGACAGCTCCTCTCGCGTGTTAACGTTCGTGAACGTCCGTTCCGTCGTCCGCGAGCGGATCGCCTCGTCGCCGACGACGACGCGGTCCAGCTCGTCCAGCGCCGCCAGTACCTTCCGGTCGCCGCGGGCGAGCGCGCGGTCGCAGGCGTCGGCCATCGCGTCGGCATGGTAGACCGCCTGCGTCGTCTGAAGCCATCGGTCGTCGAGCCGCGGGACCGCCGCCTCGCGCCCCGCCGCGTCCTCGCGGAGAGACGCGAGGAACCCCGGGTCGACGAACGGCATGTCGCAGGCGACGACGGCGACGTACGCCGAGGGGGCGGCCCGGCAGGCGTTGCGGATCCCGGCCGTCGGCCCGAGGTCGGGCTCGTCGTCGAGCGCCCACGTCACCGGGAGCGCGACCCCCTCCACGGCGGCCGCGATCGCCTCGCGCTGGTCCGGCCGGCAGTTGATCACGAGGTCGTCGACGACGGGGTCGCCGCCCGCGGCGCGGGCCGCGCCCGGCGGGACCGGGTCCCCCCGCCCCGCGAGCCGGTCCGCCACCCGTCGGATCATGGGGGTTCCGGCGAGCGCGGCGACTGACTTGTCGCGGTCGCCGAAGCGGGTCGAGCGACCGCCGGCGACGATGGCTCCGGTCGTCATGGCCGGATCTGCGACGGCCGATGACTTCGGCGTTGCGGTGGCGACGAACGGCGGGGTTTCGGGGTCGAATCCCGGCCGCCGAGCGAATCGGTATCCCGGCGAAAGCGACCCGTTAAGTGCCCGGCGACCCACGGATCCAGTATGGCAGAGGCCACCGATCTGGAGGAGCTGAAGCGGGGGACCGAACTGGTCAAGCGCGGCTTCGCGCTGATGCAGAAGGGCGGCGTTATCATGGACGTCGTCAACCGCGAACAGGCCCGCATCGCGGAGGACGCCGGCGCGGTCGCCGTGATGGTGCTGGAGCACGTCCCGGCGGACATCCGTAAGCGCGGCGGCGTCGCCCGGATGCCCGACCCCGAGCGGGTCCCCGAGGTCATCGACGAGGTCTCGATCCCGGTGATGGGGAAGTCGCGCATCGGCCACCGGAAGGAGTCCGAGATCCTGGAGGCGCTCGGCGTCGACATGATCGACGAGTCGGAGGTGCTGACGCCCGCCGACGACGAGTACCACACCGACAAGCGCGACTTCGCGTCGCCGTTCGTCTGCGGGGCCCGCAACCTCCCCGAGGCGCTCCGTCGCATCCGCGAGGGCGCGGCGATGATCCGCACGAAGGGCGAGGCCGGCACCGGCGACGTCAACCAGGCCGTTCAACACCAGCGCACCATCAAAAACCAGATCCGGACGCTCACCGGCCTCAACTACGAGGAGCGCGAGAAGTGGGCCCGCGAGCACGGCGCTCCCCGAGACCTGGTCCACGAGACCGCAGAGGCCGGTCGGCTCCCGGTCGTCAACTTCGCCGCCGGCGGGATCGCGACCCCGGCCGACGCGGCGCTGATGATGTACCACGGCTGTGACGGCATCTTCGTCGGCTCCGGCATCTTCGGCGCGGAGGACCCCGCGGCGATGGGCACCGCCGTCGTCGAGGCCGTCAACAACTGGGACGACCCCGAGGAGCTCGCCCGGATCGCGAGCGGCACCGGCAAGGGCATGAAGGGCCAGTCCAACGAGGACATGCCCGAGGAGGAGAAGCTGCAGGGCCGCGGCGTTTAAGTAGCGAACTTCGATTTCGGTGCGGGTTCCGCGGACGACGGGAGCGCCGGATATGTGTGAATCGCCGTCACTGAAGCCAAAACGGACGTTTTAGCGACCGGAACTATTACTCACCGGAAGCGAAATAGCAAGCGTATGAACCGACGAGGCTGCCTCTCCGGAGTCGCGGGGTGTCTCGCGGCGACGCTCGCGGGGTGTACCCGGGGAGCCCCCGATGAGGACGGGGGAACCGCCGGCGACGGCGCCGAGACCCCCGGGACGGGCTGTGCGCAGGACCCGGCGACCGCCGGCGACGACGAGGAGCGGTTCCTCGCGGCGAACGAGACCCCCGAGAGCCCCGGTGCCCGAGAGCTCTTGGCCGCCGTCGAGGCGGAGACCGACGGGCTGACCCGGTTCACGGACGACGACGGCACCGAGCGGGTCGGGTTCGATGAAGGCGGAGACGTCTGGGAGCTCAGGTATCGCGGCGCCCCCCACGCCGGGGAGGACCGGTTTCGAGGAGAGATCTCGGCGTTGTCCGCGGCGTTCGCGTCGAACCCGCCGGACGGCGTGTCGCTGTGGGCCACCTCGCTCCACGAGTGCACGACCGGGACGTGGCACGTCTGCGCCGAGGCCGCGGCGGCGTTCGATCGCGGAGAGCTCGGCCGAGAAGCGTTCGTCGACAGGGTCTGGGACACCGCGGAGATCGAGAACAACTGTTGAGCGCGGCTCGTGGCCGACGAGCCGGCGGCTCGCCGTCGACGACCCGGCGTCCGGTCACCGCCGGATCGCCTACCCCTCCAACACCGTCGACCCTTTTCCGATCCGGGTCTGGTAGGCGCGGGCGTCTATCCCGGCGCCGGAGAAGGCGTCGAGCATCGCGGCGGCGACTCCTCGCCGGCGGTCCTCGCGGCAGACGGCGATGATCGCGGGCCCGGCGCCGCTGACGGTGACGCCCGTCGCCCCGGCGTCGAAGGCGGCGGCGCGCACCTCGTCGTAGCCCGTTATCAGGCGGGCGCGCTCCGGGGTGACGACCGGGTCGGACATGCCGGCGCCGACGAGGTCGGGGTCGGAGCGGCACATCCCGATCGCGAGCGTCGCCGCGTTGCCGACCGTCTCGACGAGGTCCTCCATCGGCGCGCTCTCGGGGACGACCCGACGCGCGTCCCGAGTGGAGACCGCAACGTCCGGGAGACAGACGACGAGGGGGACCGCGGCGTCGACCGCGTGGGTCGCCTCGCTCGTCGTCACCGTGAACCCGCCGAGGATCGAGGGGGCGACGTTGTCGGAGTGGGCGACGCCCGAGACGACCGCCTCCCCCTCCGCGGCGATCGGGACCAGCTCCGAGCGGGAGAGCCCCCGGTCGTACAGCCGGTTGAGCGCGACCGCGGCGCCGGCCGCGCTGGCGGCCGAGGAACCGAGCCCGGAGGCCGGGCGGACCCCCTTGTCGATGTGGATGCGCGCCGGCGCGTCGAGGGCCTCGACGACCGCGCCGACGGTGTTCTTCTCGGGGTCCTCCGGGATGTACTGCGCGCCGACCCCGGTGACCTCGATCGTCGTCTCCGCCGCCTTCTCGACGGTGACGACGTCCGCCGGCCGGGTGAGGGCCGCGCCGAACACGTCGAACCCGCTACCGAGGTTCGCGCTCGTGGCGGGTGCCCGTACCGTGACCATGGCGAGGAGTGTCGCCCGGGGTGCAAAAAGGAGCGGGATCGAACAACGACGGACGGGATCGGCGACCGCCTCCGACCGCGCCGCTGGGCGGGGAACGAGCGAGGAGAGCGGAGACGCCTGAAACGAGTCGCGCGCCGGTCAGCTGTCGGCCATCGTCCACAGCAGCGTGCCGATGAGGATCAGCGGGATACCGATCAGGATGTACGTCTTGGGCATCGTCGTGTACGGCGCGACGAGGAAGATCAGCCCGAAGCCGCCGAAGACGGAGGCGATCACGCGCTGGGACTTCAGCGGCGCGGCTCCGAGCAGCGAGACGATGAACCCGAGCAGTATGACGTGCCCGAGATGGTAATCGAGCAGGAACGTGTCGATAGCCAGCGGCGAGAGCATTCTTGTCCGAAGGTGCGAGGGATTCGCGCATTAAAGTTCCGTTTCTCGCGAGACCGGCGAGGGACGGGCCGACATCCCCCACCGCCCGTTATAAGGACCGGCGGCGTGACCCCCCCACCGTGCGACTCGTTCAGGTCATGATCCCGGCGGGGAAGCGCGCGGCCGTGGTCCGGGCGCTCGACGACGAGGGCGTGGACTACGTCGTCACCGACGAGACGAGCGGGCGCGAGTACACGGCGGTCGCGACGTTCCCGCTCCCGACCGCCGCGGTCGAGCCCGTCCTCGAACGCCTCCGCAAGGCGGGGATAGACGAGAGCACCTACACGGTCATCGTCGCAGCCGAGACGGTCATCTCCCGGCGGTTCGAGGCGCTCGAGGAGGAGTACGAGCGGGAATCCGAGCGCGGGGGCGACCGGATCTCCCGGGAGGAGCTACAGGCGAAGGCGGACGACCTCGCGTCCGGTGTCGGCACGTACGTGTTGATGACCGTCATCTCGGCGGTGATCGCGACAGCCGGCCTCCTGCTCGACTCGCCGGCGACGGTCGTGGGGTCGATGGTTATCGCTCCCCTGATCGGTCCCGCGATGTCGGCCGCGATCGGCACCGTCGTCGACGACGAGGACATGTTCAGGCGCGGCGTGCGGATGCAGGTGCTCGGGGTCGTCGTCGCGGTCGCGGCCGCGACGCTGTTCGCGTTCGTCCTGCGGACCTTCGCCTTAGTGCCGCCCGGGCTCAACCCGCTCGAACTCGCCGAGGTGTCGGAGCGGCTCGCCCCGAACGTCCTGGTGCTCGTCGTGGCGATCGGCGCCGGGATCGCCGGGATCGTCTCGCTGATGACGGGCGTCTCCGCGACGCTGGTCGGCGTGATGATCGCGGTGGCGCTCATCCCGCCGGCGGCCGCCGTCGGCATCGGGATCGCGTTTCGGATCCCCCGGCTCGTGGTCGGCGCGGGCGTGATCGTCGCGGTGAACGTCCTCTCGATCAACCTCTCCGCGCTGGTGATGCTGTGGTACGAGGGGTATCGGCCGCAGCGGTGGTTCCGCGAGGACGACGCGCGCGCCGCCTTCGTGAAGCGCGCCGCGATCCTCGTCGCCGCCATCGCGGTGCTGTCGGTGTTCCTCGGCGGCGTCACCTACGATTCGTACGTCGCCTCCACGACCGAGTCGGACATCCGAACCGCCGCGAGCGACGAGTTGGCCGCGATGGACACCGGGATGGAGCTGATCGAACTCGAGGTCGAGCGGGGCGGGAGCGTCCCGCCGCTCGACACCGAGCGCGTGGTGGTCACGGTCGGGGCGCCGCCGGGCGTCGGCGTCGGGGGGATCGCCGAGGCGCTCGACCGCCGGATCGAGGCGACGATCGGCGAGGACGTCCGGGTGGAGGTGCGGCTCGTGACGATCGAGCGCGCCTGACGCCGCGGCGCGCGGCGCGCGTTCCGGACGTTCGGGCGTGCCCGTCGCGCGTTCGTGCGGAAATGCGGGGATATCAGTGGCGAAACGTGACGTTCGACGGTTCTGACGGCCACTGGCGGAAGAGGAAGTACTTTTTAACAGCGCCGCAGACGGTAGGGACAGTGACCGATTCGAAACGGCCCGACGACGATTCGATGCGCGAGGTCGTCGAGCGCTCCCGCAGCGGCGCGCCGGCGGTCGGCGAGGCGGTCCGGGACCGCTTCTCGTCGGACGAGGTGTTCCAGCGGATCGTCGCGGCCGCGGACGAGGAGGTGACCTCCGGCGGGCGCGAGCTCTTCTTCAGCGGCGTCGCCGCGGGGCTGGCGATCACGATCACCTTCATGCTGTACGTCTCGCTGACCGCCGCCACCGACACCCACCCGATCTTGAGCGTCCTCCTGTACCCGCTCGGATTCATCTACATCATCATCGGGGGGTACCAGCTGTACACCGAGAACACGCTCCCGCCGGTGGCGCTGACCTTGGAACGGCTCGCCAGCCTGCCGACGCTGTTGCGCCACTGGGGGATCGTCCTCGCCGGGAACTTCACGGGGGGCGCGTTCGGCGCGCTCGTGCTCTCGTACGGCGGCGTCTTCTCCGACGAGGCCGTCGTCGACTCCGCCATCTACATCTCGACCGGCGGGCTCGACGTCGGCTTCTGGCCCCTCTTTTTCAAGGCCGCGATGGCGGGGCTGATCGTCGCCGGCGTCGTCTGGGTCGGGTTCGCCTCCACGAACTCCGTCACCCGCCTGCTCGTCGTCTACCTCGCGTTCCTCGCGATCCCGCTCGGGAATCTCTACCACGTCGTCGTCTCCTTCACCGAGGTGTTGTACCTGCTGTTCGCCCAGAACCTCGGGCTGTACACCGGCGGGATCTCCCTCGTCGGCAGCCTCGGCGGGTTCGTCGCGCCGGTGCTGCTGGGCAACACCGTCGGCGGGGTCGTGCTCGTCACCATCGTGAACTACTTCCAGACCAGCGAGGAGCGGCTCGAGGAGGCGCGCTTCGAGGGGATGTCCCGCAGGCTCACGGTGCCCGAGTGGGTGCTCGGCCGGGCCGCCGGCCGCTCGTACGTGCCGATCTTAGACGCCACGGAGGCGACGCTGTTCGCCAACGAGGGGTACCGGATCATGGTGCCGATCACGAACCCGCGCACCGACGAACCGATAGTCGAACTCGCGAGCCGACTCGCCAGCGACCACGAGGACGGGCTCGTCCACATCGTCCACGTCGTCCAGGCGCCGGAGCGGATGTCGCTGTCGGCCGGCGCGGGCCGGATCGCCGACGTCTCGGAGGAGGGAATGGCCGGGCTCCGCGACACCGCCGAGGGGTACGACGTCGACGTCTCGACGTCGACCGTCGTCTCCCATCGGTCGTTCGAGGAGGTGTTCAACATGGCCCGCCGGACCCGCCCGGAGGCCGTGCTGATGGGCTGGGGCGAGGACCAGCTGTGGAGCGCCGCCCGAGCGGAGCGCCCGATCGACGAGCTCACCAACCAGCTCCCCTGCGACTTCCTCATTCTGAGCGAGAGCGACCTCGACACCTCGCGGGTCCTCCTCCCCACCTCCGGGGGGCCGGACTCCGGGCTCGGCGCGGAGGTCGCGAGCGTGCTCTCGCGGACCGCCGGCGCCGAGGTGTCGCTGCTACACGTCGTCGACGGCCCGGAGGACCGCGCCGCTGGCGAGGGGTTCCTCACCAACTGGGCGGCGGAAAACGACCTCGCGAACGCGAACAAGATCGTCGACGACGGCGGCGACGTCGAGGGCGCCATCGCGCGCGAGGCAGAGAACACCACCCTCGTCATCATCGGCGCGACGGAGAAGGGGCTCCTCTCCAGGCTCGTCTCGGACTCGCTGCACCTGGACGTGATCCACGACGTCGACTGCTCGGTGCTGCTCGCCGAGCGCCCCAGCAGCCGCTCGATCCGCGATCGGCTGTTCGGATCGGGACGGCGGGTCACCGGGCCGCCCGACGGCGGCGTCGAGCGCGACGACGGCGCGTCGCGGGGCGCCGAGCTCTCCGGCCCGGACGATTCCGGCCCCGCACCGCTCGCGGCCGTCGGCTCTGACGACGGTGGAGACGCCGCCGACGAGGGGGCCACAGAGCAGCGCCCCGACGACGAGCCGAGCGAGTCGACGGTGATCACCGACCACGTCGGTCCGGACGACGAGGAGGCGGGCGGCGACGGGAGCGACGGGGCCCCGCCGGAGCCCTCGGTCGTCACCGACCACGACGACTCGGACGACGAGGAGGCGGACGGGGAGAAAGCGGACGGCCGCAGAGACGCGACGGACGACGCGGCGTGATCGATCGCGGCGCGGGGCGACGCGCCCGATAGCGCAAACGGCTCTTTGTCTCACCGGCGACTTATTGTTGGTTCCCGGCGACGGCTCGCACATGGACCGAAGACTGATGACCGCGGCCGGGCTCGTGCTGCTCGTCGCGCTGGCGGGCTGCGCGGGACTCCCCGGCTCGACGGGAGACGCGGGGACCGCCGCGAACGCGGCCCCGGGAGAGGAACCGGCGCTCGACAGGAGCATCGAAGTGACGGCGGACGGCGTGGCCACGGCCGAGCCGGACCGCGCCACGATCCGCGTGGCGGTGACCGCGACGGGCGACGACTCGGCGGCGGTCCGCGACGAGCTCTCCGCCGCGGACGAGTCGCTCCGGGCGGCGCTGACCGACTGGGGGCTCACCGAGGACGACATCCGGACCGAGCGCTACGACGTGCGCGAGTCCTACGAGACGCGGGACAATCCGGACCGGACGACGTATCAGGGCGTCCACAGCTACGCGCTGACGATCGACGACGTGGACGCGGTCGGGGAAGTCATCGACGTCGCGATCGACGGGGGCGCCGACGAGGTGGAGCGCATCGAGTTCGGGCTGAGCGAGGAGCGCGAGCGCGAGGTGCGCGCGCAGGCGATCGAGAACGCGATGGCGAACGCCGACGGCGACGCGGCCGTGCTCGCGAACTCCAGCGGGCTCGAGGTCACCGGCGCGTACCGCGTCTCGACCGCGGACGCCGGAGTGACGCCGTACCGGGTCGCCGAATCCGCGATGGCCGGGGGCGGCGACGGCGGCGACGCCGCGACCGGGGTCGAGACCGGCGACGTGAGCGTCCGCGTCAGCGTCAACGTCGTCTACGGCGCGGAGCAGGCCTAGACGACCGAGCCGGCGCACCGGTTCTCACGGCGCGCCCCGGATCCGCCGGGCGTCGAAACGGGAACGCGGCTTTTAGCGGCAGAAACGTCCGGTACGTGCCTGAATCGCCGTATTTAAACCGCGGATGCTCCACTGAGATTCGTCCGACAGATACATACGGAAGTGATCAGATCGTAAAACTATGCCGGACGATTACAACACAGAGAGCATCGATCGACGTAAAATTCTTAAAGGAGCCGCTGCCGCCGGTCTCGTCGGCATCGCGGGCTGTTCGGGAGACGGCGGCGACGGGTCCGACGGTGGCGACGGCTCTGACGGGTCCGACGGGAGCGACGGCTCTGACGGCTCTGACGGGTCCGACGGCGGCGACGGCGGCGACGGCGGAAGCCGCCTGAGCTGGCACGCGGGCGGGACCGGCGGGACCTACTTCCCGCTCTCGAACGAGGTCAAGACCATCGTCGAGGCGAACACCGACTTCTCGCTGAACGTCCAGTCGACGGGCGCGAGCGTCGAGAACGTCGGCAGCCTCGCCGACGGGTCGGCCGACTTCGCGCTGATCCAGAACGACATCGCCTCCTTCGCGAAGAACGGGACGGGCATCGACGCCTTCCAGGACAACGCGATCGAGAACCTCCGGGGCGTCGCGACGCTGTACCCGGAGACGATCACGCTCGTCACGCTGGCGGAGAACGACATCTCCTCCGTGGGGGACCTCAGCGGCGCGACGATCAACACCGGCGACCTCGGGTCGGGGACGCAGGTCAACGCGCTACAGATCCTCGAATCCGTCGGCATCACCGACTACAACGAGCAGAACGCCGGCTTCTCGCAGGCGTCCGAACAGCTCGCCAACGGCGACATCGACGCCGCCTTCGTCGTCGGCGGCTGGCCGGTCGGCGCGATCGAGGACCTCGCGAACACGAACGACATCGAGATCGTCCCGATCAGCGGCGACAACCGCGAGGCCGTCAAGGAGGACGCCTCCTGGTTCGCGAACGACACCATCCCCGGCGGCACCTACACCGGCGTCGAGGAGGACGTCGAGACCGTCGCCGTGCAGGCGATGATCGCCACGAACGCCGGAGTGCCGGCCGACACGGTCGAGACGGTCACCGCGGCCATCTTCGACAACCTCGGCGAGCTTACGATCAAGACCGACTTCATCACCGTCGACAGCGCGCAGGACGGGATGTCCATCGAGCTGCACGAGGGAGCCGCGGCCTACTTCGACGCGTAGGCGCTCCGACGACGGCCCCGACGCGGGCCGTCCGCTCGGAGGGAGCCGCGGGCGAGTCGTATCGGTTCCACTGCGGGACGCGCCCCGGTCGATCGCGGGGGACCGCGCCGCCGACGGCCGGTCGTGCCCTGTTTGAAACTGCTTCACGAGCTGTCCGAACTCGACACCACCGGAATCACTCGAAGACATGGGCCGCCTTTCTCAGCCGAACGTCGGTGCCGCGATCCTCGCGATCGGCGTGCTCGCGATCGCCGTCGCCGCGGCGACCGCTCCGGTCGGGGCCGTCCTCGTCGTCGAGGACATCGAGACGGGCGAGCGGTACGTCACGGCGGAGGTGAGCGACGGGAGCACGGTCGCCCTCGAGTACACCCACAGCGTCGAGAAGTCCCGGGTGTACGACGAGTACCGCGTCGACGGGGAGACGCTCGTGAACACCCGGATGGAGTTCGAGTCCTACGGGTGGGGGCTGCCCGCGCGCGTCAACGTCACGAACGTGAACGGGACGCTCGTCTACGAGCCCGACGAGCCGATCACGGTGCTCGACGAGCTCTCCGTCTCGCCGGGGCGGATCGCCGACCACACGCTGATCGTCGATGACCGGCGATACGACCTCGTCGCGGTGACGGACGGCAACGACGTGAGATTACACATCGAACGACGGTCGCCTCTCGAGATGATCCAATGACCACGACCCATCGAACGGACGGCGGTATCGACGACCCGAACGACGGCGGCCCCGAGGGCAACGGGCCAGGGGGCGACGACCCGGGCACTGGCGCCCCGCCTGACGACGGGACGGACGAGGAGATCTCCCGCGAGGAGGCGGACGAGCTGATCCAGGAGATCGAGCGCCGCCGATCGCTGCGAGGGGCCGCCGCGGTGGCGGTCGCGGCGATCGGGATCGCGTTTTCGGTATTTCAGCTGTTCCTCGCCGCGCGGAGCTTCACCTTCACGGTCTGGCTTCCGACCGTCGAGTTCGCGGGGATCTCGCTCGCCCCCTGGCAGGTCTCGCTCCAGCTCCTGCAGGCGAACGCGATCCACGTCGCCTTCGCGCTCGTGCTCACCTTCCTGCTGTTCCCGGTGAGCACCGGTGACGGGTTCGTCGCGCAGGCGTTCGGTCGGATCGCGCCGGCGGCGTCCCGGCGCCTCGGTGAGGAGAATCCCGTCACGCGGCTGCTCGAACGGGGTCGGGCGGGGGTGCGCTGGGCGTTCCTCGACCCCGACCGCGACCGGGTGGCTCCGGTCGACCTGGTGTTCATCGTCGCGGCGTTCCTGTCGGCGTTCTACTTCCTGACGGAGTTCGCCGAGATCCAGAACATGCGCGTCTTCGGGGTCGACTCGGGACGACCGATCACCGAGGTGTACGCGTTCCTCCAACCGCTGCTCGGCGGCGTCCCCTTCGTGAGCGAATACTCTTACGCGATGATCCTAGGCGTGACCGGCGTCCTGCTGGTGTTGGAGGCCACCCGCCGGACGCTCGGCCTCCCGCTGATGATCATCGTCGCCACGTTCATCGTCTACGCCCGCTGGGGGTACCTCATCAGCACGGGCACGCCCTTCCTCGGGCTGCTCGCGATCCCGGAACTCACCTGGCCGGACATCGTTCAGAACCTCTGGTACAACACCGAGAACGGTGTGTTCGGCATTCCGGTGACGGTGTCGGTGAGCTTCATTTACATCTTCATCCTGTTCGGGTCGTTCCTCGAGATGAGCGGGGCGGGCCAGTGGTTCATCGACCTGGCGTACGCGCTCACCGGGGGTCGCAAAGGCGGCCCGGCCAAGGCGAGCATCCTCGCCAGCGGGTTCATGGGAACGATCTCGGGGTCGTCGATCGCCAACACGGTCACGACCGGCGCGTTCACGATCCCGCTGATGAAGCGGTCGGGCTACTCGCCCGAGTTCTCCGGCGCCGTCGAGGCGTCCGCGTCCTCCGGCGGGCAGATCCTCCCGCCCGTGATGGGTGCGGCCGCCTTCCTGATGGTCCAGTACACGGCGACGCCGTTCGCCGACATCATCATCATCGCGACGATCCCGGCGATCGTCTTCTTCTTCGGCGTCTGGGTGATGGTTCACCTCAAGGCGGTCCAGGCGGGGATCGGCGGCGTGGCCGGCGAGGACACCGTGGACCTCTGGAGCCACCTCAAACGCGGTTGGTTCTACCTGGTCCCGATCGCGCTCCTCCTCTACTACCTCATCATCGAGCGGCTCTCGGTCTCCCGGTCGGCGTGGTTCACGCTCGTGGCGCTCGTCGGGCTGATCGCGCTCGTCTCGGCGTACAGCGAGGAGACGCGGCTCCGCCTCCTCGCCGTCTTCGCGGCGATCGTCGGCCTCGAACTGGCGAGCTACGCGGTGGCCGGCGTGAACGTCGTCGGCCTCGTCACCGGATCCGGCGGTGCTGGGCTCCCGCCCGCCGAGGCGGTCAGCGCCTTGTTCAGGGGGATCGAGTGGTACGCGATGCTCGCGGGGGTGCTCACGCTGCTGTCCAAGCCCGACCTCGACGCGTCGCTGCTCGATCTGAACCCCTCGGTCCGGGACGCCGCCGAGACGGTCGGCGACCGGACCGGCCGGGACCTGGAGGACAGCCAGCCGTTCAAGCTCGGCACCTTCGTGGTCACGTCGATGGAGCAGGGCGCGCGCACCGCGGTCCCGGTCGTGGTCGCGGTCGCGGCCGCGGGGATCATCCCCGGCGTCATCAGCGTCTCCGGGCTCGGTCCGAACCTGACCTCGCTGCTGTTGGCGCTCTCGGGCGGATCTATCGTGGTCATGCTGCTCGTGACGGCCGTCTCGAGCATCATCCTCGGGATGGGGATGCCCACGACGGTCACGTACATCATCCTCATCTCCATGCTCGCGACGCCGCTCGTGGAGTTCGGCATCCCGCTTTTGGCCGCCCACCTGTTCATCCTCTACTTCGGCGTGATCGCCGACATCACGCCGCCGGTGGCCGTGGCGGCGTACGCGGCCAGCGGGGTCGCCAAGTCCGACCCGTTCGAGACCGGCGTGAAGGCGTTCTCGCTGTCGCTGAACAAGGCTATCGTGCCCTTCGCGTTCGTGCTCGCGCCGGGGATCGTCCTCCTGCGTGAGAAGGCGAACGCCGCCGACCTGCCGCTCCGCGAGCGGTACCGCGTGATCGGGTTCGAAGACCTCGCCGAACTGACCTACTCGGTGCCGGAGATCCTCGTCCCCGTCGTCGGAGTGTTCCTCGGCGTGATCGCGCTCGGCGCGACCGTCATCGGGACGCTGTACACGCGCGTCGGCCGGGGCGCCCGCGCCGCGTTCGCGCTCAGTTCGCTGCTGCTGATGGCGCCGGGACTGCTCTCCGAGTCCGTGTTCGACACGCTCGGGCTCGTCGGCGTGAGCGTCTCCGTCGACGCGCTCCTCCTCGACTTGACGCTCCGTGCCATCGGGTTCGCCCTGTTCGCGGCGCTGACCGTCCGTAACCGTCGGGAGGCTGAGAGCGAAGGCAGCGGGGGAGACGAAGCCGGTGCCGAGTCGGAGTCGCCCGAGATCGCCTCCGGCGTCGACTCGGCCTGACCGGGCGGCCGCCAGAGAATTCCACGGGGGCCGTCGTCAGGCCTCGTAGCTGGACGCCGTCAGGCCTCGTAGCTGGACGCCGTCAGGCCTCGTAGCCGGCCATCTCCATCACGGACGCGAACTGCTCGGTGTCCGTGACGCTCTCGTACACTATCCCGCCGATCATGCCGCCGGGGTAGGTGTCGCCGTTCATCGCGTGGTTCACCTTGTGGCAGTGGAGCGCGTACACGCCGGGGTCGGCGCCGGCGGTGAACTCGATCGTCTTCCGCTCCGCGGGCGCGATGGGGATCACGTCCTCGCGGTGCCGGGCGGCCTCGGGGATGACGCCGCCGTCCTTCTCGACGACGGTGAACCCGTGGTTGTGGGTGTGCATCGCGTGCGACTCGTAGCCGGCGTTGACGTAGTGGATCCGCACCCGGTCCCCCTCCTCGACGATCAGCGGCGACCCCTGCTCGGGGTGGAACGTGTACGGCGCGGAGCGACCGTTCACGGTGAACGCGTCGGGGTTGCGGTCGCGATGACTGAACGAGACGTCGCCGCCGGCCATCGAGGCGGAGAGGCGCGTGTCCCAGTCTTTGATCGTCATGAACGCCTCCTTGTCGGGCGCCTCGTACCCCTCGGGGTCGACGCGGAGGATGCCGTACATCCCCATGTCGAGGTGGTTCTGCGTCTGGTAGTGACAGTGGTACAGGTGCGTTCCGGGTTGGTTCGCGGTGATCTCGTAGGTGTGCTCCTCGCCCGGGGCGACCTGCTGGCCGGTCGTCGTCGGGACCCCGTCGTCCATCCAGTTCTTCGAGAGCCCGTGGACGTGGAACGTGTGCGGCCGGTTGTGCTCGGTGTTGTCGTAGGTGATCTCCATCTCGGTCCCCTCGGTCACCCGGAGCAGCGGGCCGGGAACGCTGGGGTCCGTGTCCGGCGTCTGCCACGCCCAGACCTCGGGCAGTTCCCACGGGCCGCCCTTCGTCTCGTCGCCGAGCAACCGGTGACGACACGGCGTCGTGGACACCGTGATCGCGCCGTCCCGCTCGTCGAGGTCGATGGTCGTCCGCGGCGTCGTGTACGGGTGGTCCGTCTCCACGGCGGTGGCGTCGCTCCCGGACCACTCCGCGACCTGTTCGGCCGCCGCCTCGCCGCCGCCGGCCGCGTTCTCCGCCGCCGCGGTGCTCTCGGCCCGCGGGGCGCCACAGCCCGCGAGCCCGACCGTTCCGAGCGCCGCGGCCGCCGAGAGGAACCCGCGTCTGGAAGCCGTGCGTCGACCGCTGTCGTCCCATTCTCTCGTCATGGCCGAACATGAGCGGAGCGTTAACTTAAGGGTAAAACCGGATCCACAGGGTGTGAGAACGCGGTCCGCGGCCGGTTTATTTATATAGTCTGGAAACCGGGGAGGGTTTCTTCGGGGTTCATCCCCGGACCGCACGAGCCGGACCGCACGAGCCGGGCGTCGCCGACTCGGACTACTCCTCCGTCTCGGGTTCGCCGGTCTGCGTCGGACTGCGCTGAATCCCCCTGAGGTACCGGTACACCGGGTACACGTACTCCTCGATCGGCCCCTGGACTCCGCGCGGGCTCGAGTACACTAACACCGGCACGCCGCTCCCCTGAGCGAGTTTGATCACGTTGTCGGGGGTGCTCCCGAAGACGCGGCGCCGGAGGCGACGCGTCCGGGTGGCCCCGATGAGCAGGATACCGCCGTTCTCGCTCGCTTGGTCCACCAGCCCGTCGGCGATCGTCTGGGCGGTGATGTTGTGGATCCGGACCGACGAGGCGTGCGGAAGCCCGGAGACGGTCGCCTCAGCGTTCTCCGGTCGGCCCTCGCCGCCCTCCGGCGTGATGTTGATGACGTGGATCTCCGCGTCCTGCTCGCCCATCCGGTCGATGAGCGAGAGCAGGTCCATGTGGTGCGGGCCGCCGCCGGCCCCGATGTTGACCACGTCGAGGGACTCCGGCTCCAGCACGCCGCTCGCGAACAACACCCCGCACGGGGACTTGTACTCCACGTGTTCGGCGACCTCGGTGTGCTCCTCGGGGTACCCCATCAACACGAGGTCCGACTCCTCGTCCCGCGCCGTTTGGACGATGTCGAACCCGACGTCCCGGCAAGTGTGTCCCTCGACCGCGTAGGGCACGTCGAGGTCCTCGGCCGCCAGCAGGTCCTGGATGCGCCGCACCCGACCGCGGGTGATCTCCTCGACCGCCTCGTACGGCGTCTGCTCGGGGATCTGCGTGACCGTCATCACGTCGACGAACGTCTCTCCCGGCTGGTACTCGCCGATCGCCGCCGCCAATCGGACGTACCGGACGGTCCGTTCCGGCCGCGCGACCGGGACGAGGATGCGGAACGAGTCCTCGCTCGGCACCTCGGGGGCGCCCGCAGACACGTCAGTGGGTTCTTCGGCGCCGACCTCTGCCTCGGGCGCTCCCTCGGTCTCCGCTCGGCCCCCGGGCTCGGTCGACGGGACGACCTCTTCGTACAGCTCGTCCATGTCCGGCTCGCCGCCCCAGATCAGGTACGCCGCGAGCATCCCGAGGACGAGCAGGACGCCGACGATGACGCCCTTGACCGGGAGGTTAGTGATGAGCGCGACGTTCGCGAGAATCCCGACGATCGGGATCAGCGGAACGCCCGGGACACGGAATCCGCGGTCGAGGTCCGGGTGCCGGCGTCGAGAGTAGATGAGCGCGATGTTGACCACGGAGAGCGGCAGCAGCAGGTTCAGCGTCGCGAATCCGGTGAGCGTCGTCAGCCCCAAGTCGGTGAGCGTGAGCGGCCCGAGCGCCGGCAACGACACCGTGAGATCGAACGGGACCGCGCCGCCTTCCGCCGGGAACAGCCCGATGAAGACGACGATGAGCGCGACGATCACTCCCGTCGCGGTGGTCACGCTCCAGAACGGGGTGCCGTACTGCCGGTGGATGCGCGAGAACGGCCGCGGCGCCTGGCCCTGCCGACCCATCAGCGACCCGATTCCGCTGGCCGCGAGGATGCTCGCGTTCGAGGCGCTCACCATGCTGAAGATGGCGCCGGCGACGATGAGCGAGCGACCCGCGGGGCCGAGGAAGCCGGCGGCGACGCGGCCCATCGCGGTCTCGCCCTCCTCGGCGATGACCTCGGCCGGGACCGGCGAGTTCACCATCGAGACGATGACGAGCGCGTAGAGGACCGTCACCGTGACGATGCTCGCGCCGATCGCGAGCGGGACCGTGCGGCGGGGCTCGATGATCTCCCCGGCGCTCGCGGCGATCGCGGAGAACCCGAAGAAGGTGATGAACGCCAGCGCGGCGATCGTGACGATCCCGACCGGGTCGGTCGTGAACCCGGCCGAGAAGTTGCCGACGGCGACGGCCGGGCCTCGGAACGCGAAGGCGCCGCCGACGAACGCGAGGAGGACGGCCACCTTCGCGCCCGTCACGAACAGCTGGAAGGTCCCGCTCTCCTCGGTCCCCCGGGCGTTGAGCGCGCCGAGCAGCAGGGCCGCGAGCACGCCGGAAGTCCCGTGAGGGAGGACGTGGAGCGACTCCGGGAGAATGAATCGAACGACCCACTCGTCCATCGTCGCGAGGTAGAAGGCGGTCGTGCCGGTGTAGCCCAAGAACAGCATCGCGCCGACGACGTAGATCAGCGTGTCGTGTTCGAAGGTCCGCGAGGAGAACAGGTAGCCGCCGCCGTTCTCGGAGTAGATCGACGCGAACTCGGAGTACGACGCCGCGGTCAGGCCGGCGACCACCGCCGCGAGGACGAAGGCGATCACTGCGCTACTCCCGATCTCGGCGACGGCCGTGCCCGACAGCGAGAAGATCCCCGCCGCGATCATCGTCCCGAGCCCGATCGCGTAGGCGATTTTGAAGTCGAGCGTCCGGGTGTGCTCTACCATTGCACTCCGATCCGGAATGAGCGTACCAAAAACTATTGATCCCTCATACGCCCCCGGGAGCGATTGTCGAATCCGAACGCCCATCGGATTTATTCGGCTCCGCCGCGACCGCGAAGCCATGCGCGTCGGCATCGTCTCCGACACCCACGACGACCTCGCCGCCGTCGAGGCGGCCGTAGCGCTGTTCGACCGCGAGGGCGTCGACGCCGTCGTCCACTGCGGCGACTTCGTCGCGCCCTTCTCCGTGACCCCGTTCGACGTCGGCGGCGACGACCCCGACGCGGGCTTCGACTTCCACGCCGTCCGCGGCAACAACGACGGGGAGTGGGCGGTGCAGACGACCGTCGAGGCGTTCGGCACCTACCACGGCGAGGCCGGAACGCTCTCGTTCGGGGACGGGAGCACCGAGAGCGCCGGCGACGGGGACGGCGAACGCGCCGGCGACGAGGGCGCCGTCGAGGTCGCGGTCACTCACGGGACGAGCGGCGTCGTCGTCGACGCCCTCGTCGACTGCGGCGACTACGACTACGTGTTCCACGGCCACACCCACGCGCACGGCGTCGAGGAGCGCGGCGGGACGGTCCGGGTGAACCCCGGCGGCCTGCCCATCCCGGTCGACGGCGCGGACGACGAGTTCCGCGTCGCGACCCTCGACGTCGGGGCGGACGCCGACGGGGCGACCGGCGTCGACGCGGTGACGCACCACGCGCTCGATTTATAAATAGCGCACCGCGGCACGACGGGACGCGACCCGAACGCGACGCCCCGAGCGACGCACAAACGCGCGTTTGTGTCATCGGGGGCCTTTTGAGGTGTCAGAGGAAGAAGGTGTATGGACAGACGCGCGTTCCTCGTCGGAGCGGGCGGGGCGGCGAGCGCGCTCGCCGGGTGCACCGACCTCGTCACGCTCGGCGACGGGCGGGTCGCCGAGCGCGACCTCCCGGAGCGGCCCGCGGACCCGACGCCCGAGTCGGTCGCGGCGTACGTCGCCGAGTACGAAGAGGTCCACGCACACAACCGCCACGCGAGGGACGGGGCGAGCGAGGTGACCGTCGACGCCGTGGCGACGTTCGACCACGCCGCCGGCGACGAGCACTTCGCGACCGCTCAGCACGCCGGTACGGCCTACTACGAGGACGACGGCGCCCGGTCCGTGGGGGAGCTGTACGGTCGACCGGTGCCGTACCTCGTCGCCCCGGACAGGACGCTCCGGATGCCGGTCGAGCGGCGGCGGGTCGGAACCGGCGCGTCCGGTCGTCCGCCGGACGAGACCGCGTCCCCGCCGCTCGGCGTCCGGCTCTGCAACGTCACCGACGACCCGCGCGAGTTCGTCGTGACGGTCGTCCGGCGGAGCGCTGCGGACGGTGGAGGCGGCGTCGGCGGCGATATCACCGACGAGAGCGACGGCCCGGTCCTCTCGACGACGGTCGAGCTCGATCCGGAGAGCGCGGTCGAGCTCCTGGAGGTCACCGACGTCCGCGGCGGCTACCGCATCACCGCCAGCATGGAGGACGACGGCGTCACCGGACAGGGCCGGATCGAGGTCGGGCTGCCGAGCGCCGACCGCGGCCCCAACGTCGACGTCATCGTCGGCGAGAGCGGCGTCTCCGCGTGGCACCTCCCGTCGGTCGAGGGGATCTGAGCGGTCAGTCGTCGCGGTCAGTCGCCGGCGTCGCCGTCGGCGCCGCCGTCCGCCGGGAGGTCGGCGGCGTCCGCCGCCTCGACCCCCCGGAATTCGAAGCGCGCGCCCCCGCCCGTCGCGTCGACGAAGTCGACCGACCAGCCGTGCGCGTCGGCGACCTCCGCGACGATCTTCAGCCCGAATCCGGTCCCGTCCTCGTCGGTCGACACGCCCGCGTCGAACGCCTCGTCGCGCACCGCATCGGGGATACCGGGCCCATCGTCGGCGACGTAGAAGCCGGGCTCGCCGGCGGCGTCGAGCGCGCCCACCTCGACGCGGACCCCCGCGCCGCCGTGAGCGACCGCGTTGGCGAACAGGTTCTCGACGGTCTGCCGGAGCCGGCTCCGGTCGGCCCGGAGCGGGAGGTCGTCGGCGAGGACCAACTCGGCGTCGGCCGTGTCGACGTTCGCCCAAGACTCCTCGGCCAGCGCCGACAGCGACACCGCCTCGGTCTCGTCGATCGCGGTGCCCTGTTTGGCGAGCGTCAGCATGTCATCGACGAGCGCGCCCATCCGGTCGAGCGATCGGGCGACCGTCTCGAGCTCCAGCGGGACCGCTCGCTCACCCTCCAGTCGAGTACGGATCAGTTCGAGGTTGCCGGCCGCGACGTTGAGGGGGTTGCGGAGGTCGTGTGAGACGAGGCTGGCGAACTCCTCGAGCCGATCGCGCTCGCGGGCGACCTCCGCCTCGCGGGCCCGGAGCTGTCGCTCCCGCTCGATCCGGACGAACACCATCGTCACCGTCGCGGCCCAGATCCGCGCGATCGCGAGGTCGGAATCGTCGAACGCGTCGGACTCGGTGGCGCCGACGTTGATGACCCCGTAGCGCCCGAGCGGGAGCACGAGCTCGCTCCGGATGGGCGAGTCGGGGTTGTACCGGTCCGGGTCCGTCCGGATGTCGGCGACGTACTCCGGCTTCCCGGAGTCGAACACCTGCCAGGAGATGCTCCGCCCGTCGGCCGAGAAGACGGGGTGCTCGCCGACGACCTCGTCGGCCGCGTCGGTCCACACGTGCGGCTCCAGCGCGTCCCGGCTCTCGTCGTACAGCCAGATCCCCGCGATCGGGTGGCCGAGCACCTCCTCGACGTACTCGACGGCCGCCTCCGCGGCGACCTCCCGGTCGGTCGTCTTCAGGAGGTCCTGCGTCGCCTCGTGGAGCGACTCCAGCGTCCGCGTTCGGCGCCGGAGCTCCGCCTGTCGCGCCCGCTCCTCGCGCACGTCGACGACCGTGACGACCAGGTACGCCTCGCCCGCCCTCTCGAACGGACCGAGGCTGATCGTGACGGGGATCTCGGTGCCGTCCCGCCGCCGCGCCGTCAGGTCGAGGCTCGCGGCCATGGACCGCGGCTCCGGGTCGGCGACGTGGCCGTACAGCTCGGCGCCGGCCGAGCCGCCGCCGGCGTCGTAGAGCAACCGCTCGACGTCGGTGCCCTCCAGCTCCGCCGGCCCGTAGCCGAGCACGGGCTCGACGCGGGGGTTGCCGGCGCGGACGACGCCGTCGGTGTCGACGATCAGCACCGGGTCGGGAAGGCCGCCGAGCGCCTCCGGGAATCGCTCCATCCGTTTCACTTCTACTCTTCGGCCGGCTCGTGGACGTGCCCGCACTCGGGACATCGGACCTCCTCGCCGCGGAGGCCGGCCGAGGAGGCGCGCACCTCGCGCATCACCTCGCTGATCTTGTCTTCGGCCTCCAGCTCGTCGGCGACGGCGAGGTCGACCCCCTCGACCTCCAGGAGGAACTTCGCGACCTCCGTCACCTCGTACATCATCTCGTCTAAGTCCTCGGCGGTGAAGAAGCCGGACATCGCGCCGTAGAGGAACGTCGCGCCCGCCTTCGTCACCTTCTCCTCGAAGGAGTAGCGCGCCTGGTTGACCGCCTGCGGCGTGTACGTGTCGGTCATGAACGGGACGAGCTCCGGGAGGTTCTCGCCGATCTTCGTCATCTCGACGCCCGTCTCGGTTCGGAAGTCGGCGCAGAGCCGAGCGATCGCCCACTCCCGGGCCGTGACGTACGTCCGGTCGCGGAGGAAGTCGTTGACCCGCTCGTAGCGGGCGCCGTCCATCTTCTTGAACCGCTCGTACTTGCGGACCTCCGGCGGGACGTCGGGCGTCTCGTCGTCCGCGGTATCGCCGTCGGAGGCGCCGTCATCGAAGGCGTCGCCGTCGGAAGCGTCGCCTTCACTGGGCGTCACGTCGCCCGTCCCGTCGGTCGAGGGGCCGGCGGCGTCGCTCGGAGCGGCGGCCTCGTCGAGGGGCCCCGGAGCCCCCTCGTCGTCGGTCGACGGCTCGCGGGCGGGGTCCGACCCGGCGTCGGCGTCGTCCGACGCGGGACCGGGCTGGTCGTTCATGTCCGTATCAACCTGACCCCCGGACAAAAGGGTTGTCGCTGGAAGCGGCGGCCGCGCTCCCGCGACGCCGGACCGCCCCCACGGAGATCCATTTTTGTACCGTCGTGTGGACGTGGGTCGTATGAAGGTGCTCTGCGGGATCGGCGGCAGCGACGACTCGTTCCGCGCGCTCGACCGGACCGTCGAGCGCGCGGCGGTCGCGAACGACGACCTCACGGTGGCGGTGGTCGACAACGATGACTCGGCGGTCGCCCAGGCGGAGGTGATGGAGCGCGCTCGGGAGGCGATCGACGACGCCGGGATCGACGCCGACGTGAGACGGGTCGAGGGCGATCCCGGGAGCCGACTGGTCGAGATCGCCGAGCGGGAGGAGTTCGAGGCGATCGTCCTCGGCGGCGGGCACACGAGCCCGATGGGGAAGATCACGCTCGGACCGATAGCCGAGTTCGTACTGTTGAACGCCAAGACATCGGTCACGCTGGTCAGATGAGCGATCGACGCTACCCGGAGACGGTGGCCGACGGCTTCCCCGCCCCTCCCACGGAGTTCACCGACCGGGAGGACCGGACCGTCGAGATCCGACCGTACGAAGACACCGAGGACGCCTACGAGTCGCTCGTCGCGATGTACGACGCCTTCGACCCATCCGACCGCGCACAGGGAATCCCCCCCGGCGGGGAGAAGCGCATCCGAGAGTGGCTGGACGCGATCCTCGGCGACGACTGCTACAACGTGCTCGCGTGGTGCGGCGACGAGGTCGCCGGCCACGCGACGCTGGTGCCCGACGGCGACGCCTACGAGCTGGCGATCTTCGTCCATCAGGAGTACCAGCGCGCCGGGATCGGCACCCACCTCATCCGCGGACTGCTCGGCTACGGGCAGGCCGAGGGGGTCCGGAAGGTGTGGCTCACCGTCGAGCGGTGGAACCGCGCCGCCGTCTCGCTGTACAAGAAGATCGGGTTCGAGACCTCCAACGCCGAGAGCTTCGAGCTGGAGATGGGGCTCCGGCTGAACGAGGACGATGGCGACGAGGACGAGGGCGACGGGGACGGGGCGTAGCCGCGCCGGCGCGTCCGCCGAGCGTCTCGCCGTCCCGGTCCCATCGCTCGCCGGGATCTTCAAGCCTTTACGTGCGGCGAGCGAGCGCTCGGGTATGAGCCATCGGATCCTTCTGTTGGGGGCACCCGGCGCCGGAAAGGGGACGCAGAGCGCGAAGCTCGCCGAGGAGTACGGCGTCGAGCACGTCACGACCGGCGACGCGCTCCGCGCGAACAAGGACATGGAGACGGAGTACGGGACGCCGCGCTCGTTCATGGAGGCGGGCGAACTCGTTCCCGATCCGGTCGTCAACGAGATCGTCCGGGCCGCGCTCGACGAGGCCGACGGGTTCGTCCTCGACGGCTACCCGCGAAACCTCGACCAAGCCGAGTACCTCTCGGAGATCACCGACCTCGACGCCGTGATCTACCTCGCCGTCGACGAGGAGGTGCTCGTCGACCGGCTCACCGGCCGCCGGGTGTGCGACGACTGCGGCGCGAACTACCACGTCGACTTCCAGCCGCCCGAGGAGGCGGGCGTCTGCGACGAGTGCGGCGGCGAGCTGGTCCAGCGCGAGGACGACACGGAGGAGACGGCCCGCGAGCGGCTCCAGGTGTTCTACGACAACACCGAGCCCGTGGTCGACCACTTCCGCGACGAGGGCGTCCTCGTCGAGGTCGACGGGGAGGCGGCGCCGGACGAGGTCTTCGACCGGATCCGCGACGTCGTCGAGGCGTAAGAGCGCGCGTTCGGCGGGGCGACCCGCGCCTCGATCCTACAAGGTTCTTAACCGTCGGCCGCTAACCGACCGATAATGAGTAAGGTCGAACGGAGAGTCCGCTCGCTCGTCGACGAGGACGGCGAGATGCGGGACGCCTTAGAGATCGTCCTCGACCGCGCCACCGACGGCGAGGTCCAGTGGGTCGACGTCCGCGACGAGATCACCAGCGGCCAGTGGGGCCGCCTCATCGAGAAGGAGATCCTCGTCGACGGCGAACGCGGCTTCGCGCTCGCAGACCCCGACGAGATCGAGGCGGGGATGAACGAGAACGACGGAGACGACGGGGGGGACGTCGAGACCCCGGAGACGACGTCGTGGACGAAGTGGGACAAGCTCGCCGCCGTCGCGACGATCGGCGCCTTCGTCGGCTACGCCGTCGGTCCCGTCCGGGACGCGATCGCGGGGGCGATCGACATCGTCCTCGGTCCCCTGTTGAACCTCGTCCCCTTCTACGTCGTCATCATGGTGATCGCGCTCGGGACCGGGCTGTACTCCACGCTGCTTCGGGCGGGGCTCATGGACATGGAGAAGATGAGCCAGTACCAAGAGCGGATGAAGGACATCCAAGACCGCCGTAAGGAGGCGAAAGAGCGCGACGACGACGAGGCGCTCGACGCCATCCAAGAGGAGCAGATGGACGCGATGGGCGACCAGCTCGGGATGTTCAAAGAGCAGTTCCGCCCGATGGTGTGGATCATGTTCCTCACCATCCCGGCGTTCCTGTGGATGTTCTGGGTGATCGGCTACCGCGGCTCCGACTCCGCGTACCCCGAGGTCGCCGCGCAGGAGCTCGTGGTGCCGCTCGCCGGGACCGTCACGTGGGACACGGGCATCGTCGGCCCGATCCAGATGTGGATCCTCTGGTACTTCCTGTGCTCGATGGCGTTCACCCAGCTCGTCCAGAAGAGCCTCAACATCCAGATGTCGCCGTCGACGTCGTAACCCGTTTTCGACGCGAAGTTCGTGTCGGTGTCGCTGATTTCAGCGGCACCACGTTCTCAGTCGGAGTTCGTCGCGCCGTTTCGGATCCGTTCGAGGGCGAATCCGAGAGCGAGCGCGCCGACGAACAGGAGGACGCTCCCTCCGACGACGGCCGTTTCGGCGGCCCGCGGGACCTGCTCGACGTCCGAGACGAACACGCGGACGTCGAACGCGACCACGACGACGGCGCCGACCCCGTTGAACGTCATGTCGAGCACCGTATCGCGGAGCCCGTAGTACTCGAGCACCGGCGGTCTGTCGATGTACTCGCCGAGGTCGCGGGCGGCCAGTTCCATGAACTCCCAGAAGACGCCGGCGCCGAGCGTGAACAGGACTGTGAAAATGGCCGCGTAGGGGCCCGAGACTTGCGATCCGAGCGCGGACGGGGCCCGGAGGCTCGCGTAGACGACTGCCGCGACGAGCGCGGCGGAGACGCTGTGTGTGAGGTGGTCCCACCACCGCACGGTGTCGTACCACCCCAGCATCCCCAGCATGTGGAGGAACCCCGCGACGGCGATCCACGCGGAGAGCGCGGGGCCGAACGCGACGTCCGCCCCGCTTGTGAGCGCGAATACGAACTCGGTGAACGTCGGAAGGGCGGCCGCGACGGCGGATGCGACCCCGTTCACGACCGCCTGGAGGTTCCGGGACCGCAGCCCGATGAGGACCGTCGCGACGATCCCCGTCGAGAAGACGAAGAAGGCGGTTTGCAGGGCGTTCGTCATGAGACGGAGGGAGGGAGTGTAACGTAGCGGTCGGCGTGCTGGTAGGCTTTACGCAGTCGCCCGCGCGCTCGTTCCGTCGGGGAGGCCGAGTCCCGCGTCGGGGCGAGCGGTAAGGGCCGCTTCGATCGAATCGAACGAGCGGGCCCCTCGGACGCGTACCGAACGAGCGGGCCCATCGGACGCGTACCGAACGAGTGGGCCCCTCGGACGCGTACTCGGCGGAGCCGCCGAGCGGGAGTTCACCGCTCGCCGCGGCGGGACGACCGCCGCGCCCGTCGCCTCAACAGGAGCAGTAGTAGTCGCGGTCGACGAACGCCGTCTCGAACAGCTTCGCGGCCGGGGCGGGGTCGGAGGGCCGGTAGACGCCGGTCGTCAGGTCGCCCTCGCGCTCGAACGCGCCGGAGACGAGCCGCCGCCAGTCGGCGGTCGAGAGCTGGTCCCAGAAGGCGTCGTCGCCCGCGAGAAGCGAGAGGTAGTCTCGGAGGGACACCCACCGGGTCGGTTCGGTTCCGCCGGACTCGTACTCGGCGTCGGTGACCGCGGCGTAGGCGGCCATCGGGAGGTTCGCCCCCGCGGCGACGGGCATCGAGATCCACTTCCACGGGCGGGTGTTGACGTCGAGCAGGAGGAACTCCTCGCGGTCGGCGTCGTAGACGAACTCCGCCTCGCTGATCCCGTGGTAGCCGGCGTCGTCGAGCACCGCGAGGGCGCGCTCCTCGATCGCGGGCTCGTCGGCCGTCTCGACCAGACAGGACGTGCCGAACTGCTGGGGGTACCGCACCGCCGCGTTGCCGACGACCGCGAGCGCGTCGCCGGTCCCCGACGGCGGCACGTAGGAGGCGAGCGAGTGGTCCCGACCCGTCACGATGTCGACGCGCTTCTGGGCCATCACGGCGATCCCCTCGTCGCTCGCGGCCGCCACGACGTCCTCGAACTCCCCGCGGTCGGCGACCTCGATCACGTTGGTGCCGAACGCCTCCTCGAAGTCGCGCTTGAGCTCTGGTTTCACCACCAGCGGGAAGCCGAGCGCGGCGGCGGCCTCGTCGACCCCGGCGTCCGGCTCGCGCGTCGCCGCCGACGCGGTCTCCGCCAGCCGGTACGTCTCGGGGTACGGCACGCCGAGCGCCTCGCAGGCCGCGTACAGCGACGACTTGTTCAACACGTCGTCGAGCGTGTCGATCCCGGCGAAGGGGAGCCGGACGCCGTCGGGGTCGGCCTCGGCGTACGCCAGCGCCCACTCGTCCATGCAGCCGAACGCGACCGCCTCGGTCCCCGCGGCGTCGACGACCGCCTCCACGTCGTCGCGGAAGCCGTCGAGGTCGTCGAGGGGGTAGCTGACCGCGCCCGCGAAGTCGACCGCGTCCGAGGGCGGAGCGAGCCCGTCGTGGCGGACCGCGCCGGCCTCGCCGGAGTCGGTACCGGCCGCGCCGCCCCCCTCGGCGTCGCCGGCGCGGTCGAGCGCGATCACGGGCACGTCGTGGGCGTCGAGCGCGCGAGCGACGCCGAGTCCGGTCACGTGGGCGTTGCTGACGAGGGCCGGCGGACGGTCGAACGAGGCGTCCGCGAGCGCTTCGAGGAGCGCCTCGGTCGAGAGGAACTGCGCTGCCATACGCGGCGTTGACCGTCCGAATACAAAGGCGCACCAGTATCGGCTTCGCGTGCCACTACCGGTGACGCAACGCGCTTTTGTTCGCGCCGCGCCTCCCTCTCTGTATGAGCGAGACAGAGCTTCCCGGGCGGGTCCGACGCGCGTTCGCGGACCACGGCTCCTTCGAGCCCGCGGACGACGCGGGCGTGTGGACCTCCGAAACGACCGCGTTCGACGGGACGGTCCGCGCCGAGCCCGCCGAGGACGGCCGAGTGCGGTTCGCGGTGACCGTCCGGGTGCCGACCTTCTCGGCGGCGACCGCGAGCGAGGTCGCCGAGGTGGTTGAGGAGGGGTGGACCGAGACGTTCGAGCTCCGAGTCGTCGACGTCGGCGGCGTGACGCGCGGCGACCGCGAGTTCGACCCGACCGTCGCGGTCGGCGACGACGAGATCGCCGTCGAGTTCGAGCTGACCGATATCAACGAGCGACGCGGCGTCGACGACGCGGGGGCGCTCATCGACTTCGTCGAGGGGACCTACGTGCAGGGCGTGATCCCCGGCTACGAGTACGTCGACCCCGTCGCGGGACTCCTGTCGGCGGCGCGTCAGCAGGGGAACGACGGCGCGGTTTAACTGGGAGTCAGGGCGGACCGGCCGCGGACTGGCCACGGACGCCTGCAGACCGGCCGCGGACGCTCGCGGATCAGCCGCGGACGCTCGCGGATCGGCCGCCGGCAGCGCCGGGGCGATAGGGGCAAATGCCGGGAGCCCGTACGGGAGGTATGCTCGCGCTGATCGGGTTCGTCAGCCTCCTCGCCCTCGTGGCGTTCCACACGCTGGTCGCCGGGGTGACGACCCGCTTCTTCCGGCTTCGGCTGTCGACGTCGTGGGGGTCGGTGGTGTACACGATCGTGTTGACACCGATGCTCCTACTGATCTCGACGCTCGTGTTCACGGGCGCGCTCAACGTCGGCGCCGGGGTCAACCTCGGCAGCACGACCGTCCTGTTCGGACTGCTCGTCTTCCTCCCGGTCGTGCTCGGCGCGGCCATCGACTACCTCTACGTGCCCTCGCCGGAGGAGTACGAGCTGCCGGACACGCAGTAGGGGGACGACCCGGACGAAATCACGCGGGCGGCGACCTACTCCTCGACCAGGTCCGCGACGACCTCCGCGACGCGGGCCGTGACGTCCTCGGGCGACCGCGCCGCGTCGACGCGGACGAACCGGTCCGGCTCCGCCTCGATCAGCCGCTCGTAGTTGTCGCGGACCGCGGCGAGGTAGCCGTCCTGCTCGAACTTGTTCGTGCGGCCCGCGCGCTCGGCGGCGGCGCGGGCGTCCAGGTCGAGGTAGACCGTCGCGTCGGGCGGCCGCGAGAAGGGCTCGTGGACGCGTCGGATGTATTCGAGGGGGTCGACACCGCCGAGCGCGACGTCGCTCGCGTCGAGCGTCGCGGCCTGATAAGCGAATCGGGAGTCGGAGTAGCGGTCGGAGACGACGAGGTCGCCGTCGGCGAGGGCGGGCCGAATCGTCCCGGAGAGGTGGTTCGCGTGGTCCGCGGTCAGCAGGAACAGCTCCGCGAGCGGATCGGCGTCGTCGGCCGCGATCGACCGGTCGACCGCCTCGCCGTACCAGCTGTCGGTGGGCTCCCGGGTGAACGTCGCGTCGGGGTAGCGCTCGCGGAGCGCCTCCCAGACGGTCGTCTTCCCGCTCCCGTCGAGCCCCTCCAGCGTGATCAGCATGGTCGCGCTCGGACGCGCCGGGGAATAAACGGTCCGGGTTCCGCGAGCGCGACGTGCCCTCCGGATTCCGGGGGCGTGGACGTGCCCCTTTTTAGTGACCCGCTGACGAACTACCGTCATGACCAGCCACGCTCCCGCGCCGCGACCGACAGGGAGGCATCGATGGTAGCCGTCGCGGTCTCCGTCAGTCGCGTGTTCGGCGCGCTGGTGTTGGTGGTGCTGAACGGCTTCTTCGTCGCGTCGGAGTTCGCGTTCGTCCGGGTCCGGTCCACTTCGGTCGAACAGCTCGCCGCCGAGGGTCGGCCCGGGTCGGGCGCGCTCCAGGACGTGATGGGGAGTCTCGACGACTACCTCGCGGCGACGCAGCTCGGGATCACGCTCGCGTCGCTCGGGCTCGGGTGGATCGGCGAGCCCGCGGTGGCCGCGCTCATCGAGCCCGTGCTCGGGTCCGTGCTCCCGGAGAGCGCGGTCCACCTCGTCGCGTTCGCGATCGGGTTCAGCGTCATCACCTTCCTCCACGTGGTGTTCGGCGAGCTGGCGCCGAAGACGATCGCCATCGCGCAGGCCGAGCGCATGGCGCTCATGCTCGCCCCGCCGATGAAGCTCTCCTACTACCTGTTCTCGCCCGGCATCGTCGTCTTCAACGGGGCCGCGAACGCCTTCACCCGCGCCATCGGGATCCCGCCCGCGTCGGAGACCGACGAGACGATGGGCGAACGCGAGATCCGGCGCGTCCTCGCGCGCTCGGGCGAGGCCGGCCGCGTCGACCCCAGCGAGGTCGACATGATCGAGGGCGTCTTCCAGCTCGACGACACCGTCGTCCGGGAGGTGATGGTGCCGCGGCCGGACGTGGTGACCCTCGCCGCCGAGCTGACCCTCCCCGAGATCCGCGAGACGGTGCTGGAGGCGGGACACACTCGGTACCCGGTCGTGACCGACGAGGACGCCGACCGCGTGGTGGGTTTCGTCGACGTGAAGGACGTGTTGCGCGCCGGCGAGGACGGCGACGAGTCGGCGACGGCCGCCGGCCTCGCGCGGGAGATCGTCGTCGTGCCCGAGACGACGGCGATCGGCGACCTCCTCGTCCAGTTCCGGGAGGAGCGCCGGCAGATGGCCGCCGTCGTCGACGAGTGGGGCGCCTTCGAGGGGATCGTCACCGTCGAGGACATCGCGGAGGCGCTCGTCGGCGACCTCCGCGACGAGTTCGACACCGAGCGCGGCGAGCACACGATCCGCACGCGGGAGGGCGGCGCGTACGAGGCCGACGGCTCCGTCTCCCTCTCCGTCGTCAACGACGCGCTCGGGACCGACCTCGAGGGCAACGGGTACGACACGCTCGGCGGGCTCGTGTTGGACCGGCTCGGCCGCACGCCGGAATCGGGCGACGTCGCCGAGGCCGGCGGCCACCGCTTCGAGGTCACCGCCGTCGACGGTGCCCGGATCTCGACGGTGCGGATAGCGTCGATCGACGGCGGCGACGGAGCGGGCGGCGGGAAACCGGAAGCCGACGGAGAAGACGGGCGCGGCGACGGCGGCGCGTGACCGACTGAGGAGCGCGGCGACGGCGGCGCGTGAGCGGTCGACGGGCGCGGGCGTTTTTTATCGGTCGGCCGCGACTCTCCGCGCATGTTCGACCGGATCCTGTTCCCGACCGACGGCGGCGACGGGGCGGACGCGACGTTCGACCACGTCCTCGACCTGGCCGCGGACCACGACGCGACGGTCCACGTGCTCAACGTCGCCGACACGACCCACGACAGCGTCACGCGAGTCGGTCGAGACGTGGTCGACGTGCTCGAACGCGAGGGCGAGGACGTCGTCGACGCGGCCGCGGAGCGGGCCGCTGACCGCGGCGTCGAGACCGTCACGGCGGTGCTCCAGGGCGGCGTGGGCGAGACGATCGTCGCGTACGCGGCGGAACACGAGGTCGACCTCGTCGCGATGCCGACGCGCGGGCGGGAGGGCCTCGACCAACTGCTCCTCGGGAGCACGACCGAGCGCGTCGTCCGCCGGTCGCCGGTCCCGGTGCTCAGCCTCCGGCCCGACGGCGGGGCGCCGCGGTACCCGTACCGGAACGTGCTCCTGCCGACCGACGGGAGCGATCGGGCCGCCGAGGCGCTCGACCGCGCCGTGGCGCTGGCGGCGCGAAGCGGGGCGACGCTCCACGTGCTCTCCGTCGTCGACGTCGGGACCATCGGGGCCGAGGCGTACTCGGGCACCGACGCGCTCGTGTCGGCGTCCGAGGAGACGGTCGCGGACGCCGTCGCCGTCGCCGAGGCGGCGGGCGTGGAGACGGTCGAACGCGTCGAGGTCGGCTCGTCGGCGGCCCGCGGGATCCGGTCGTATATCGCGGACCACGACGTCGACCTCGTGGTCATGGGCACCCGGGGGTTGACCGGCGTCGAGCGCTACCTGCTCGGGAGCGTCGCCGAGCGCACCGTCCGGACCTCCCCGGTGCCGGTGTTGACCGTGCCGGAGAGCGACTCGGAGTGAGGCGGACGCGAGCACGGAACGAGGTCTGATCCCGGTCCTGAACGAGATTGGAGTGAGGCCGGCCGCCGAGGTCGAAACCGCGACACCGCTCCGCGCGCCGCCCGACATCGCGGTAGGTTTACGGGGGCTCCTCGCATTACTCCGCGCATGAAGGTGTTGGTAGCAGGCGGGACCGGGTTCATCGGGTCGTACCTCTGTCGCGCGCTCGCCGAGGGGGGCCACGACGTGACCGCCCTCTCCCGCTCGGGGAGCGAGACGCCGGAGGGCGTCGACGTCGTCAGGGGCGACGTCACGGACTACGACTCGATCGCCGGGGCGGTGGAGGGGCAGGACGCCGTGGTGAATCTGGTCGCGCTCTCGCCGCTGTTCGAGCCGAAGGGCGGCAACGTGATGCACGACCGGATCCACCGCGGCGGCACGGAGAACCTCGTGAACGCCGCCGAGGCGGGCGGGGTCGACCGGTTCCTCCAGCTCAGCGCGCTCGGGGCCGACCCCGACGGCGACACGGCGTACATCCGCGCGAAGGGGGAGGCCGAGGAGATCGTTCGCCGGAGCGGCCTCGACTGGACGATCTTCCGGCCGTCGGTCGTCTTCGGCGAGGGCGGGGAGTTCGTCTCGTTCACCAAGCGGCTGAAGGGGATGTTCGCCCCGGGGCTTCCGCTGTACCCGCTTCCCGGCGGCGGGAAGACCCGGTTCCAGCCGATCCACGTCGAGGACCTCGTTCCGATGTTGGTGGACGCGCTGGAGGAGGAGGAACACGTCGGCGAGACCTACGAGATCGGCGGCCCGGAGACGCTGACGCTCCGGCAGGTGACCGACCTCGTGTACGAGGCCGAACGCAAGGGCGTCACCATCGTCCCGCTGCCGATGCCGCTCGCCAAAATCGGCCTGTCGGTGCTGGGCGCCGTGCCCGGCTTTCCGATGGGGCCCGACCAGTACCGGTCGTTACAGTTCGACAACACGACCGCGGACAACGACGTCGCCGCGTTCGGCGTCGACCCCGGCGAACTGACCACGCTCGGCGCGCACCTCGGCGTGCGATGACGGGGTCGATCGGGGGACGTGACGGCGATCCGGGCGACGACACCGAAGTCGCGGCGCCGTTCGTGTCACTCAGGTGGCTATCAGCGATGGTAACGGCAACCGAAGGCTTAAATATGCCTTCACGTTCTGTTTCTTTCAAAGGCCGAGGGAGCACACGATGAAACTTGCAATGATCGGATTCGGACAGGCGGGGGGGAAAGTCGTCGACAAATTCCTGGAGTACGACAAGCGGACGGGATCGGAGATCGTCCGCGCGGCCGCGGCCGTCAACACGGCCAAGGCCGATCTGATGGGCCTCGAGCACGTCGCCGAGGACCAGCGCGTACTCATCGGGCAGTCCCGGGTGAAGGGCCACGGGGTCGGCGCGGACAACGAGCTCGGCGCGGAGATCGCCGAGGAGGACATCGACGAGGTGCAGGGTGCCATCGACTCGATCCCGGTCCACGAGGTCGACGCGTTCCTCGTCGTCGCCGGGCTCGGCGGCGGTACCGGCTCCGGCGGCGCGCCGGTGCTCGCGAAACACCTCAAGCGGATCTACACCGAGCCCGTCTACGGGCTCGGGGTCCTGCCGGGTAGCGACGAGGGCGGGATCTACACCCTCAACGCGGCCCGCTCGTTCCAGACGTTCGTCCGCGAGGTGGACAACCTGATGGTGTTCGACAACGACGCCTGGCGGAAGACGGGCGAGTCCGTTCAGGGCGGCTACGAGGAGATCAACGAGGAGATCGTCCGGCGGTTCGGCATCCTCTTCGGCGCCGGCGAGATCCAGCAGGGGCAGGAGGTCGCCGAGAGCGTCGTCGACTCCTCGGAGATCATCAACACGCTATCCGGGGGCGGCGTCTCCACCGTCGGCTACGCGGAGGAGGAGGTCGAGGAGCGCAGCTCGGGGGGACTGCTCTCGCGGCTCCGCAACGACGACGGGGGAGACGAGCTCGACAGCGCGCACACCACGAACCGCATCACCAGCCTCGTTCGCAAGGCGGCGCTGGGGCGGCTCACGCTGCCCTGCGAGATCGAGGGCGCGGAGCGCGCGCTGCTCGTGCTCGCGGGACCGCCGGAGTACCTCAACCGGAAGGGCATCGAGCGCGGGCGGAAGTGGCTCGAAGAGCAGACCGGCTCGATGGAGGTCCGCGGCGGGGACTACCCGTACCGCGGCGCCGGCTTCGTCGCGACGGTGATCCTGCTGGCGGGCGTCACGAACGTCCCGCGGATCAAGGAGCTCCAACAGGTCGCCATCGAGGCGCAGGACAACTTGGACGAGATCCGCGAGGAGAGCGACGAGAACCTCGACGAGCTCGTCAGCGACGACAGCGACGAGCTGGAATCCCTGTTCTAGGGCGACCCTCCCGATGGAGGTCCTCGTCCCGTTCTCGACCGACCGCCCCAAGTCGCGGCTCTCCGCCGTCCTCGACCCGGACGAGCGGAAGGCGTTCGCGCGGGCGATGCTCCGCGACGTGCTCGACGCGGTCCGGGCCGCCGGCGGCGACCCGCGGGTGCTCGCCACCGGGCCGGTCGAGGCCGACCTCGCGTGCCCCGTCGACGTCGACGAGCGACCGCTGACCGACGCGGTCAACGCGGCGCTCGACGAGCGAACGGGAGACGGTGGCGGCGGGGGCGAAGGGAACGACGGCGACCCTGACCCCGTCGCGGTCGTCATGGCCGACCTCGCGCTCGCGACGCCCGAGGCGCTCCGGGAGCTGTTCGCGGCCGGTCGCGAGGCCGACGTCGCGATCGCGCCCGGTCGCGGCGGCGGGACGAACGCCTTCGTCGCGAGCCACCCGGCGTTTCGGGTGGATTACCACGGCGCTTCCTACCTCGACCACCGGCGGATCGCCGCGGAGGTCGGCGCGAGCGTCGCGGTCGTCGACTCCCACCGGCTCGCGACCGACGTGGACGAGCCGGCGGACCTCGCGGAACTGCTGATCCACGCCGAGGCGGACGAGGGGAGCGGCGGCAGGGCGGCGCGGTGGCTCCGCGACGCCGGCTTCGCGCTCGACGCGACGGAGGGGCGGGTCGGCGTCGAACGGGAGTGAGCCGGGACGGACCGCATCCGAGCGACCGGGGCGTCGAGCGCGAAGCCGACGGGCGCGAGGGATCCGGGACCGCGATCCTTTTTGAACCGCGAGCGTGAGAAGCGGACGTGTTCACGGCGGCCGGCGAGTACGGGATCGACCTCTCGATCGACGCGGACCGCGTGGAGCGGCTGCTCTCGATGACGCCCGCCGACGTCGACCCCGCGGAGCGGCTCACCTTCGCCCGGAACGTCTTCGTGCCGCTGACGACCGCCTGCCGGTACACCTGCACCTACTGCACCTACTACGACGTGCCGGGCGAGGCCTCCCTGCTCTCGCCGGCGGAGGTCCGCGAGCGCTGCCGGGTCGGCGCCGACGCCGGCTGCACGGAGGCGCTGTTCACCTTCGGCGACGACCCGGACGACCGGTACACCGAAATCCACGAGACGCTCGACGAGTGGGGGTTCGACTCGGTCCACGACTACCTGTATCGCGCCTGCGAGATCGCCTTGGAGGAGGGGCTGCTCCCGCACTCGAACCCCGGCGACCTCACGGAGTCGCAGTTCGCGGCCCTGCGGGAAGTGAACGCCTCGATGGGCGTCATGCTGGAGACGACCGCCGACGTCGACGCGCACGGCGGCGGTCGGCGGAAGACCCCCGGCCAGCGGCTCAACACGATCCGGGCCGCGGGCCGCCGAGGCGTCCCGTTCACCACGGGGATCCTCGTCGGCATCGGCGAGGATTGGCGGGACCGCGCGGAGAGCCTCCTCGCGATACGCCGGCTCCACGAGCGCCACGGCCACGTCCAGGAGGTGATCGTGCAGAACGTCGTCCCGAACGAGCGGTCGGACTTCGCGAAGCCCGATCTCCGGACGATGCGCCGCGTCGTCGCGATGGCCCGGGCGGCGCTCCCCCCGGAGGTGTCGGTACAGGTCCCGCCGAACCTCTCGCCCGCGGCCGACCTCGTCGACTGCGGGATAGACGACCTCGGCGGCGTCTCGCCGGTGACGGACGACTACATCAACCCGGCCTACGAGTGGCCCGACCTCGACGGCCTCCGGGCGGTCGCCGACGCGGGCGGGATGCCCCTCCGCGAGCGGCTCCCGACCTACGAGCGGTACCTCCCGGACGACCTCCGACCGGCGGGCGTCGACCCCGCCCGCTCGCCGGCGGGCCGCGACGGGTGGCTCCCCTCCGCGGTGATCGACCGGATCCGCGCGGACGACGTCCACGGGCGGCGGCTTCGCGGGGTCGCCCGCGGCGACGGACCGCTCGCGGTCCGCGGCGACTGAGCGGACCCCGGTTCGCGGGTCGCGTGCGGCTCCGAACCGGGCGACGGACCCGGGATAAACAACTGCGCTGCCAGTAGCTTCTTTAAATACCTCTCCGAATGGGTGCGTGATGCTACCACTACAGTTCGGCGGGTTCGGATTGAGCGCGGCCCTGACGGGGATCCTCTTCTCGGTGGCCCTGTTCCTCGTCGGGTTCGTGGGCGTGTTGCTGCTGGGCAAGGTCGTGCTCGTGCCGGCGGTCAAACGGGTGTTGAGGTCGCGAGGGTTCGACGAGGCCGTTCTCAGCCTCGGGTCGAGCGTGGCGAACGCCGTCGTCTGGGTGGCGGCGATCGCCATCGGATTCACGATGGCGGGCTACGGCGCGTTCCTCTCGGCGTTCGCCGTCTTCGGCGGCGCCATCGCGCTCGCGGTCGGCTTCGCCGCGCAGGACCTCCTCGGCAACTTCGTCGCCGGGATATTCATCCTGAAGGACAAGCCGTTCGAGGTCGGCGACTGGATCGAGTGGGACGGGAACGCCGGCCGCGTCGAGGACATCGACCTGCGCGTCTCGCGGGTCCGGACGTTCGACAACGAGCGGATCACGGTACCGAACGGCGACCTCGCGAACGGCGCCGTCACCAACCCGGTCGCCTACGAGACACTGCGCCAGAAGTTCGTCTTCGGGATCGGCTACGACGACGACATCGCGCAGGCGACCGACATCATCGTGGAGAAGGCGCGGGCGCACGAGGAGATCCTCGACGACCCGGGCGTCTCGGTCCGGCTCGTTGAGCTCGGCGACTCGGCCGTGGGACTCCAGTCGCGCTGGTGGATCTCGGACCCGGACCGCGGCGACTTCGTCCGGGTGCGCTCGGAGTACGTCACCGCGGTGAAGGAGGCGTTCGACGAGGCCGGCATCGACATGCCGTACGTCCACCGGCAGCTCACCGGCAGCGTCGAGGTCCTCGAGTCGGTCGCCGACGACGAGTGACGGGTCGGCCCGCGAGAGCCGTTTCGGTTAGTCTGTCGACGCGTCGCCCTCCGCCGCGTCCGGCCGGTACTGCCGGCTGACCGCCTGCCACCGGTCCGAGCGGAACCGCGCGAGGTTCAACCCGGCCGGCACCAGCTTCTCGGCGATCACCGCCGCGTACAGCCCGCCGACGCCGAGCGGCGTCACCAGCCCGAGCAGCGCGGCCGGGAGCGCGACGACGTACAGCCCGACCATCGACGCGAGGAACGGCCAGCGGGTGTCGCCCGCCCCTCTGAGCGACCCGGTCACCGAGCCGTCGACGCCGAGCGGGACCGCCGATATCGCGGCGACGACGACGAAGGCGGCGGTCGCGGTCACGGCCGCCGGGTCGTCGACGAACACGCCGGCGATCGGGTCGGCGGCCAGCAGGACGACCGCCGACGCGAGGGCGTAGACGACCGCCGACAGCCGGATCACGTCGCGGCCGTACTCGGTCGCGAGCGACTCCTCGCCCGCGCCGAGCCGCTGGCCGACGAGCGTGCTCGCGGCGATGGAGAAGCCCCAGCTGAAGCTCCCGAGGAGCGCCCGGACGCGCCGCCCGACCTCGAGGGCCGCGACGGTGGCGTCGCCGAACGAGGAGGCGATCCACAGCAGGGGGAACACGGCGACGCCCTCGGCCACGCGGCGAGCGATCAGGGGCGCGGAGACCCGGAGGAGCTGTCGGACCAGGCCGGCGTCGATCCACGGGCCGTCTCGCCCGATCGGGATCGGCGAGGCGCCGCGCCCGAAGTACGACCGGCCGGTCATCCCCCACGAGAGCGCGACCCCGACGGCGGCGACGGAGACGGCGGTGCCGAGCCCCGCGCCGAACACGCCGAGGCCGGCGCCGAGCACGAGCCAGGCGGTGAGCGCGACGTTGAGGAGCGCGCCCCCGGCCCGGACCACCATCGGCGTGAACGTGTCGCCGACGCCGGCGTACGTGCGGCTCGCGATCATGTTGAAGAACTCGAAGGCGAGCGCCGGCGCGGTGACGGCGAGGTACACCGTCCCGGCCCGGAGGGCGGTCCCCTCGCCGCCGACGAGGGCGATCAGGGGCTCCGCGAACGCGACGAAGCCGACGACGATGGGCGCGGCGAGCGCCAGCGCGACGAGGAGAGAGGCCTTGACGACGAGCGCGGCGCGGTCGCCCTCGCCGCCGCCGTAGTTCTGCGAGACGAGCGACACCGTCCCGCCGGCGAGCCCGATCGAGACGAACTTCGCGAGCTGCCAGTAGGCGAACGCGAACGCCAGCCCGGCGACGGAGGGCGCCCCGAGCGCGATCCCGACGACCGCCAGGTCGACCGTGTTCTTCGACATGATCGCGAACCCGGTGACGACCCGGGGCCACGCGAGGTCGAGGGTCTCCCCGAGCCGGTCGCGGTCGATGACGCCGGCGCGGTCGAGCCCGTCCGCCGTCGCCGAGCCGAGCCGCGAGAGCGCGGAACGGAGTCGGGCGGCCGCCGCCCGGAGTCGTGATCGCATCACCGTCGGTACGGGGCGGCGCGGCTTGGGTCTGTTCACCGCGGCGGGTCGCGGGGGGCGTCCCGATCCGCGCGGGACCGTCGCTCGAACGGTAGCTTTTCACGGCGACCGCCCGAAGGTACAACTAATGAATACCACTGAGTGGCGGACGTACCTCGTGACGCAGTCGAGCCGGTCGGCGGGCCGCGACACCGAGGCGGTCGTCGAGGCGGCGCTCGCGGGCGGCGTCGACGCCGTGCAGCTCCGCGAGAAGGACGCGCCCGACGCGGAGCGGTACGAGGTCGGGACGCGGCTGCGCGAACTCACGGCCGACGCCGGCGTCCCGCTGATCGTCAACGATCGGGTCGACATCGCGGCCGCTATCGACGCCGACGGCGTCCACCTCGGGCAGTCGGACCTCCCGATCGAGGTCGCGCGCGAACAGCTCGGCGACGACGCGATCGTCGGGCGCTCGACCTCGACGGTCGAGCAGGCGGAGGCGGCCGCGGCGGCGGGCGCCGACTACCTCGGCGTCGGGGCGGTGTACGGGACGCGCACGAAGGACGTGCCGGACGCGAGAGACGGGATCGGGACCGAGCGGGTCCGGGAGATCGCGAGGGCGGTCGACCTCCCGGTTATCGGGATCGGCGGGATCGACGCCGACAACGCGGGCGCGGTGGCCGCGGCCGGCGCGGCGGGGGTCGCGGTCGTCTCCGCGATCACCGCCGCCGAGGACCCGGAAGCGGCGACCGCCGCGCTCCGGGAGGCGGTCACGGAGTGACGACGGGTCGCGACGGCCTCCATGCGGTTTCGGCGCCGGCGACGCGTCGTCGCCGCACCGGGGGCGAGGTCACGCCTCGCGCTCGAACGACGGGTCGAACAGCCGCGCCGACATCGGCGCCGGGTCGCCCTCGGTGAGGTTGTAGTCGGAGAAGTCGGTGACGCCCGCCTCCCGGAGCAGCGCCTCGTCGTAGAAGCTCTCGCCGGTGCACTCCGAGGGGTCGCGCGCGAGGATCTCGAGCACCGCGTCGGAGACGATCTCCGGGGTGCGCCAGTCGTCCTCGGTCCCGAGCCCGAAGTAGCGGGTCGCGCGGGTGTCGATCGTCGTCACCGGCCAGAACGTGTTACAGCCGACGCCGTCGCTCGCCAGCTCCTCGGCCAGCGAGAGCGTGATGAACGACATCCCGAGCTTCGACCACGCGTACGGCGCCTTCCCCGGCGAGCGGTCGGTCACGACCGGCGGCGAGTTCGACAGGAACCACGCCTCGTCGAGCCCCGCGAGGTGGTCCGCGAACGCGTGCGCGACGAGGTGGGTACCGCGGACGTTCACGTCGGTCAGGAGGTCGAACCGATCGGCCGGCAGGTCGGCGACGTTCGCGAGCTGGATCGCGCTCGCGTTGTTGATCACGACGTCGACCTCGCCGAAGCGGTCGATCGCCGCCCCGACCGCCGCCTCGACGCGGTCCTCGTCCCGGAGGTCGAGTTCGAGCGCGAGCGCCTCGGCCCCGCGGTCGCGCACCTCGCGGGCCGTCCGCTCGATCGACCCCGCCAGCTCGGAGTCGTCGTCGTCGGTCGTCTTGCCCGTCGAGACGACGTTACAGCCGCGGTCGGCGAGCGCGAGCGCGAGTTGCTTGCCGATGCCGCGGGTCGTTCCGGTGATGAACGCCGTCGAGCCCGAGAGGTCGGGGTCCGCGAGTGCCATATCCCCCCTTCGACCGACCGAGGGATAATTCTCGGTGTCCGGGCCGCGGAATCGGCGAGACGATATTTAAATATCAATAAGCGAAGACGACGATCAGTTGTAAACAACAACCGCGGTGGCGCGTGCCTCCGAGCGCCCTTCGGGCGCGAGGAGCACGCGCGAGGGAGGCGGTCGCCCGAGCGAAGCGATGGGCGACCGGCGAGGCTGGGGAGGCGTGAGGTGCGGTCGCTGTGTGGGGCGGGACTCAAAGGGGCAGCCGCGCTCGACGAACCCCAGCGACGCAAGGACCACAGGGAGCGTAGCGACCGAGGACCGCAGCAAGCTGTGGGAGTCGAGCGCGGCTGCCGCTTCGGAGGTGTTCTCCGCCGATCCGTCAGCGACTATTTATAAGCGAGCGACTGCCGCTTCGGAGGTGTTCTTCGCCGATCCGTCAGCGACTATTTATAAGCGAGCGGCTGGGGCTTCGGAGGTGTTCTCCGCCGATCCGAACTCGATCGAGTCCTATCGCGTCGCCGACTTCCACTCGCGCAGCCCCAGTCGCTCGCCGTTCAGCTCCTCGGCGGGCGCCTCGGTGGCCGCCCAGACGAACAGCGGCGCGACGCTCTCGGGGTCGCGAGCGCGCTCCATGCCGGTGAGGTCGGTGGCGACGAGTCCCGGGTCGACGACGCCGACCGTCGCGTCGAGGTCGGCCGCGAACCCGCGCGCGACCGCCTCGGCCGCCGCCTTCGAGACCGCGTACGCGCCCATCCCGGCCTTCGACTCGTGGGCGACCGACCCCGAGGGGACGATCACCCGCGCGTCGTCGGCGAGGTGCGGGACCGCCTCGCCGATCGTCGCGAAGGCGCCGCGGGCGTTGGTGCGCATGGTGTCGTCGTAGTCGGCGTACGAGACCTCGTCCGTCGGGCTCTCGCCGGGGCCGCCGTGAAAGACGGCGGCGTTCGCGAGCACGACGTCGATCGGTCCCCCCTCGCGGGCGGCCCGCTGGAAGAAGCGCTCGAGGTCGAACTCGTCGCGGACGTCGACGCGCTCGCCCCACGCCTCGCCGGCGGCGCCCTCCCCGTCGCCGTTCAGCTCCGCGACGGTCCGATCGACCGCGTCGCCGTCGCGGCCGGAGACGGCGACGAACGCCCCCGCCTCGACGAACGCCTCGGCAACCGCCCGCCCGATCCCGCTCGTTGCGCCGGTGATCGCGACCGTCGGATCCATATGCGAATCGGTAGGGGCGTCGGCGACTTAGGCGTACCCACTCGCCGCGTCGGATCGGCGGCCGTCGGCGGCGGAGCCGAGACGGGCGGAGCGGGGGACCGCCGCCGCGTCTGGCCGGTATTTATACCGCCGCCGCCCCTACGATCTAACATGGACGTGGCCCCGGACATCGACGCCGTGGCCGGCGAATCCGTCGTCGTGATCGGCGGTGGATTCGGCGGTCTCTCGACAGCCTGTTACCTCGCGGACGCCGGCGCGGACGTGACCCTCTTGGAGAAGAACGAACAGCTCGGCGGGCGCGCGAGCCGACTGGAAACCGACGGGTTCCGCTTCGACATGGGCCCCTCGTGGTACCTGATGCCGGACGTGTTCGAGCGCTTCTTCGGCCACTTCGGCCGCTCGCCCGACGAGTTCTACGAGTTAGAGCGGCTCGACCCCCACTACCGCGTGTTCTGGAAGGACGGCGACAAGGTCGACGTGCTCCCGGACCGCGAGGCGAACCGGGAGCTGTTCGAGGAGTACGAACCCGGCGCAGGCGAGGCGTTCGAGGCGTACTTAGCGGAGTCGGAGCGGACGTACAACATCGGGATGGAGCACTTCGTCTACGAGGACCGGCCGCGCCTCCGCGACTACGTCGACAAGGACGTGCTCCGGTACTCGTGGGGGCTCTCGCTTTTGGGCAAGATGCAGGGACACGTGGAGGACTACTTCGACCACCCGAAGCTCCAGCAGCTGATGCAGTACACCCTCGTCTTCCTCGGCGGCTCGCCGTACAACACCCCGGCGCTGTACAACCTGATGAGCCACGTGGACTACAACATGGGCGTCTACTACCCCGAGGGCGGGATCGGCGCCGTCGTCGACGGGATCGTCGAGCTCGGCGACGACCTCGGCGTGGAGTACGTCACCGACGCCGAGGTGACGGGGATCGAGGGGCGCCGCGGCGCGTTCGCGGTCGACACCGCCGACGGCGAGCGCTACCTCCCGGACCTGGTCGTCTCCGACGCCGACTACGCGCACACCGAACAGGAACTGCTCCCGCCGCGCAAGCGGCAGTACACCGAGGCGTACTGGGAGTCGCGGACGTACGCCCCCTCCGCGTTCCTGTTGTACCTCGGCGTCGAGGGCGACGTGCCGAACCTCGAACACCACACGCTGGTGCTGCCGACGGCGTGGGACGGTCACTTCGAGCAGATCTTCGACGACCCGGCGTGGCCCGACGACCCCGCCTACTACCTCTGCGTGCCCTCTGAGACCGACGACACGGTGGCGCCCGAGGGGCACAGCAACCTCTTCGCCTTGGTCCCCGTCGCGCCCGGGCTCGAGGACACGCCCGAACTGCGCGAGGAGTACCGCGACCTCGTGTTGGACGATATCGCCGAGAACACCGGAACGGAACTCCGCGACCGGATCGTCGTCGAGGAGACGTTCAGCGTCGACGACTTCGCCGACCGGTACAACAGCTATCAGGGGAGCGCGCTCGGCCTGGCGCACACCCTGCGACAGACCTCGCTGCTCCGGCCGTCCCACGAGTCCGACGCGGTCGACGGGCTCTACTTCACGGGGTCGACGACGACGCCCGGCATCGGCGTCCCGATGTGTCTCATCAGCGGACAGATAACGGCGGAGACGGTCTCGAAGACGGCGTGAGGAAAGCCGTGACCGACACAGCGACCGACTCCGGCCGGCGGGCGTTCGCCGAGGACCTCCGGTACCTGCTGGTGTTGTCGCGGCCGCGCTTCTGGCTGTACCTCGCGGGCCCCGTCGCGGTCGGCGTCACGTACGGTATCGGCGACGTGAGCGAGCTGTTCACGCCGACGACCGTCGCGCTGGCGGCGTACTTCCTCGTCCCCGCGAACGTCTTCCTCTACGGCGTCAACGACGCGTTCGACGCCGACATCGACGAGCTGAACCCGAAGAAGGAGGACCGCGAGGCGCGCTGGCGTGGGAGCCGCCTCGTCGCGGTCGCGGTGCTCGCGTCGGCGCTCGCGGGGCTCGCCACCTTCGCGCTCGCGCCGCGGGTCGCGTGGCCGTACCTCGCCGGGTTCCTCCTGCTGTCGGTGGGGTACAGCGCCCCGCCGGTGCGGTTCAAGACGACGCCGTTCCTCGACTCCGTCTCGAACGGCCTGTACATCCTCCCCGGCGCGGCCGCGTACGCGACCGTCGCCGGGGTCCACCCCCCGCTCGCGGCGCTCGCGGGCGCGTGGCTCTGGACGATGGGGATGCACACGTTCTCCGCGATCCCCGACATCGAACCGGACCGGGCCGCCGGGATCCGGACGACGGCGACGCTGCTCGGCGAGGGACGGACGTACGCCTACTGCTTCGCGTGCTGGGCCGTCGCCGCGGCCGCGTTCGCCTCGGTCGACCTCCGGCTCGGGGCGCTGCTCGGCGTGTATCCGGTCTTCGTCGCGTGGGTCGCCGCCTCGTCGGTGTCGGTCGACCGCGCGTACTGGTGGTTCCCGGCGCTGAACACCGCCGTCGGCACCCTGCTGGCGATGGGCGGGCTGTGGCGCGTCTACCCGATCACGGAGGTGCTCGCGTGAGCGACCCGGACGGATCGGCGGGGTCCGCGAGGTCGGCCGAGTCGGCCGCGTCCGGCGTCGACACGCTCCGAGCGCGGCTTCCCGACACGCGCCGCGAGGCGGAGCGCCTGCTCGACCGGACCGTCCGCGAGAACCGGTTCACCATCGCCGTGCTGTTCCCGCTCGTCGGCGCGCTCGCCCTGGTCGGCAGCGCGGAGGGATGGGTGCCGGAGCCGTTCGCCTTTCACCCGTGGTTCGTGCTGTTCGGGGTGTTGGTGATGCGCTCGCCGCTCGTCGTCGGGGTGTTGCCCGCGCTCGACCGCCGCGCGCTCGGGTGGATCGGCGTCCTGACCGCGTACACCTACGCGATCGAACTGGTCGGCGTCGTCACGGGGTGGCCGTACGGAACCTTCGAGTACGTCGTGGACCTCGGGCCGATGCTCGGCGGCGTGCCGGTCGCGCTCCCGGTCTTTTTCATCCCGCTCGTGGTCAACGCGTACCTGCTCTGTCTCCTCCTCTTGGGCCCGCGGGCCTCGAACGGCTGGCTCCGGCTGGCGACCGTGATCGCCGCGGTCGTCGCGATGGACGTGGTGCTCGACCCCGGCGCGGTCGCGCTCGGCTTCTGGAGCTTCGGCGGCGGGAGCTTCTACGGCGTCCCGCTCTCGAACTACGCCGGCTGGGTGGTGTCGGCGACGGTCGCGGTCGTCACGCTCGACCGCGCGTTCGCGGGGACGACGCTCCGCGACCGCCTGCGCGACTGCGAGTTCATGCTCGACGACATGGTGAGCTTCGTGATCCTCTGGGGCGGGATCAACCTCTGGTACGGGAACCCCCTCCCGGCCGCCGTCGCCGCCGCGTTCGGCGTCGGACTCCTCCGAGCGGACCGGTTCGACGCGCGGCTGTTCACCCCGTGGGAGTGACTCCCCGACCCGACTCGGTATCGCTTATATACGTCCCCCTCCTTTCCGGTGATATGAGCGTTCAGGAGAGTCGCGCGCGGCCCGGCGAGGAGGGGGAATGAGTCGGCTAACGATCGAGTACGGCGCTCACGAGCGCGTCAGCGAGGTCGTCGACCGGCTGACGTACTGCGCCGAGCACATCAGCGTCGCGTTCGACGGGTGGGAGGAGCCGCACGTCAAGGGACCGGGACTGTACTTCGCGGTCGTCGCCGACCGCGGCTACGGCGCGTACGCCGACGCGATGGGGGACAACCGCTGGCCCCGGGAGGACTGCGCGTCGGTCTTCGACGAGGACGCGTTCGTCGACGCCGCCAGGACGGTGAGCGTCGAACGGGACGGGGGGATCGTCGTCGCCGTCGACGGCGAGGTCGAGGAGCAGATGGTTCGCTTCCGCGACCTCGGCACCCGGAGCGGCGAGTCCCGGCTCGTCGACGACGTGAGCTACGAGCCGTGGATGGGGTCGCGGCACATGAGCGCGATCGAGACCTCGGTCCGGCCGGAGGTCGTGGCGACGGTGACGCTGAGCGAGGAGACGGGGCGTGTGAGCGTCTTCCGCGACGGCGATGCAACGTCGATGCGGCGCAACGAGATCGGCGGCGAGTGGCGCGCCGAGTAGGCGCCGGACGAAGATTTCGGTGTCGTCGACCGCGTTTCTACCCCCGAGCCCGGACGTCGTTCAGGTCGGGAGCCGACGGCGAGGCGGCGGGACCTCCGAGTGCCCGCGTCCGGGAGTTTTCCTCCGACGGAGACGGAGACCCATCGAGCCGGACGTCGCGGTGCGATCGGAGACGCGGCGCGGGCTGTCGAAGTTCGGTGTCCCCGCCGCTGTACCGCACTACTTTCGCTCATGCAGATATCATCGACTTCTTATAAATCTGGGTTCGTGCGGTCATTCGACCGCTTGCGGCCCGACTCGGAGAGCCGGTCGACGGCCCGCGGATCGAACGGGTCCGTACCACGTCGCAGTCGACGGAGCCACCAGTCGGATCGACGACCCGCGCGACCGGTCTGACGCAACCGTCGGTTCGCGACCGATGAAATCGCTCTCGTTCGGCCGCGTCCGCCGAGGGTACGGATTCTCGACGGCGATGGCGCTCACAGAGTTGGGATCGCGCCTGCAGAGTTGGGATCGCGCCCGCAGAGTTGGGATCGCGCTTGCAGAGTTGGGATCGCGCTTGCAGCGGTCCGCGGGGAACCGCGGGTGGCCACTGCGACTCGCCTCGCGGTGGAGTCCCGTGGGCCCACGTTGCGCGTCACCGAACCGGACTCCGATTCCGAGGCGAGATACGGCCGGACCGAAACGGAAATAAATATAATAAAAGTGGTAGTATATAGAATATACCAGTTTTTATACTATTGTAACGCCGATCCGACGGTCGTCGAAACGGCGTCGCGATACGCGACCCTCGTCGCAGTCCGGTCGACCCGGACAGCGCCGCCGTCGACGGCGGCGAGGTCGAAAGGGCGTCGCCCGGCCGATCCGTGCGGTCGCATCGCAAGCCCAATCGGTCGAGTCGCCCGCCGGGCACCGGCTTCCGAACGGGTCATCGGCTTCCGAAGGGGGGTCGCGTGTGGGCGATGCAGATTCTCGGATTCCTCGGGGTCGGTGGTCTCGACTCGTGCAGACCGTTCGCAACGGGGCGGAGGCGCCGTCGGAGACGAGTCGGGAGTTGCCTCGGAGAACACCCGTGAAGACCCGTCTGCGTCGCGTTTTAGCCCTCCGATAGCCGAGTTCCGCCGACTTCCGCGGCTCTGAACGAGTGATTAATAAAGATAGCGCCGGCCCAGAGTTCGGCTCATGTGCCGACGGACAGAACGGGCGCTCGCGCCGGCCGACGGGTGGCGGAGATGACCGATCCCGTCGAGATCCGGAACGGTTCGATCGTGACGCCGCACGGGGTCATCGAGGGCGGACGCGTCGTCCTCGCGGACCGTCGCGTCGCCGAAGTGGGCGACGCCGGGACGGAACCGATCCCCGAGGCGACGACGGTCGACGCCGATGGGAACGTGGTGATGCCCGGGCTCGTCGACCTCCACGGGGACGACGTCGAGGACGAGTTGTATCCGCGATCCGGCGCGCGCGTCGACGCGCGGGAGGCCGTGATCGCCGCCGACCGCAGGAACGCCGCTGCCGGGATCACGACGAAGTTCCACGCGATCGCGTTCGAGGAGACGCCGTCGGAGGACCGCTCGATCGCCGACGCGACCGACCTGGGTCGGGCGATCGCCGGCGCGGAGGAGACGCTATGCGACAACCGGATCCACGCGCGGTGCGAGCTCTCGGAGGAGAGCGTCGGAGCCGTCGAATCGCTCCTCGAGGCGGTCCCCGTCGATCTCGTGTCGGTGATGCATCACTCCCCGGACGGCGGACAGTTCGACGACGAGGAGTTCAGCGACCACTACGTCGAGCAGCGGGACTGCACGCGGGAGTCGGCCGCGACGCTCGCGGTCCGACGCCGAAACACCTCGACCCGGCAACGCATCGAGTTCATCGGCCGGGTGGCCGCCCTCGCCCGCGACCGGGGAGTACCGCTCGCGTCCCACGACGACGACTCGCCCGAGGCGGTCGACAGAATGGCCGCGATGGGCGCGTCGATCAGCGAGTTCCCGGTGACGCTGGAGGCGGCGGCGCGAGCGACGTCGGAACACGGCGTCGCGACGACGATGGGCGCTCCAAACCTCGTTCGCGGCGGGAGCCTCTGGGGGAACCTGAACGCGCGGGAGGCCGTCGACGCCGGCGTCGTCGACGCCCTCTGCACGGACTACCACCCGCAGTCGCTGCTGAAGGCCCCGTTCGTCGACACCGGCGAACCGCTGGCGACCCGAGTCGCCCGAGTCACGGTCAACCCCGCGGAAGCCGTCGGGCTCTACGACCGCGGCCGACTTCGGAGGGGCGCCCGTGCCGACGTGCTCGTCGTCGATCCCGACCCGACCCCGACCGTCGAACGCGTCTACGTCGGCGGGCGGGAGGCGGTACGGACGACCCGCCCAGACGACGCCCGCGAACGCGTCCCGACCGCCTGAGGCGCGTCATCGCCGCCGTCGTTCGGTACGGCCGTGAGTCGTCGCGGCCGCGGTTCGTCGCGACTGACGGTCCGACCCGTCGAGAGGCGGCGCCGGCGCCCGAGCTGAACGGAGAGGACGGACCCCGATTACTCTCCAGATAAATATCCCCAACAGAACGCCAGTAGGCACATGACCGAACCGAATCTCGACGTCGGGTTCGTCCCCGTCGAGTGCCCGGGACAGGGGAAGACCGGGGCCGCGAACACGTCCTCCCTGTTGATCGAGACGCTGTCGCACCGGCACGATCTGACCGTCTACGTGGTCACACAGCAGGAGGCGCGGCGGGCGGACCTCCCGGCGCGGGACCGCGTCGAGTACGTCGTCCAAGACGATCTCTCGATGCTGCCGCACCCGATCGCGACGAAACAGGATGCGCTGCGCTCGAAACGAGCCGAACTCGAGGGTCACGACCTCGTGCACTCCTACTCGTCGGCGTTCATTCCCACGCTCGCGACGCTCGACTGCCCGACGCTCGCGACTCTCAACTCCTATCTCGCCGTGTGTCCGACCGCCAGCTTCCGATACCACGGCCGGGAGAGCTGTTCGGGTCCGGGACCGCTGAAGTGCGCCGGCTGCGTGCCGGCGACCGCGATCAACCGACGGAACGGGGCGGAGTCGGAGACGAAGGCCGCCTACCTCGCGGCCGGTCGGGCGCCGCTGGTGAAAGAGTCGATCGAGCGGTGCGACGAGGTCACGGCCTATCAGGCGCTCTCTCCTCACCTCCGCGACGACTACGTCGGCGTCGGGTTCGATCGGGACCGGATCCGCGTCATCCCGCACTTCTACGACGAGCGGTTCTGCGCCGAGCCGCCGGAGACGAAGCCCGCTCGGCCCCGAGCGACCGCGGAGGATCCGGTCCGACTCCTCTACGCCGGGTCGCTACGACAGATCAAGGGCGTCGACGTCCTCTTTCGGGCGTTACCGGCCCTCTCGGACCGCGGGGTCGAGGCGGAGCTGCACGTGGCCGGCACCGGCCCCCTCGAGGATCGACTTCGAGAGATCGCCGACACCCTCGGCACGGGCGACCGGATCGTCTGGCACGGGTTCCTCGAACGGGAGGAGCTCGCGTCTCAGTACCGGAAGGCGGACGCGTTCGTGTACCCCGGCGTCATCGACGAACCGTTCGGCCGCGTGATGCTGGAGGCGCTCGCCAGCCGGACGCCGATCGTCAGCTCCGACACCGGGAGCATGGCGGCGATCGTCGGCGACGCCGGGGTCCTGTTCGAACCGGGGGACGAGGAACGGCTCGCTGCGGCGGTCGAGCGGCTCATCGCCGAGTATCCCGCGCGGTGCGACGCGATCGGGGACCAGCTCGCGACGTTCGCCCCCGAAACGGTGCTCGAAGAGTTCTGCGACCTCTACCGCGAGACGGTCGAGACGGCCGATAGATCCGGTCGTTGAGCCGGACCGTTCACGGTCGCGGACCGCGTTCCGACGTGCGGTCAGGGCAAACCGCGCGTGCCGTCGCTCGTCGACCCGGCCCTCGCTCGTCGACCCGGCCCTCGCTCGTCGACCCGGCCCCGTTCCGATTCCGTCCGACCTACATGTACCCGAGGTCGCTGAGCCGCTCCATGAGGTCCTCGTCGTCCCGCGTGCCGCCGGTCCGCCCGGTCGTCCCCGCACGCTCCTGTACCCAGGCCGGGGAGTCGTCCTCCTTCTCGGCCGAGACGGCGCTCCCGAGAGACCGGTACCCCTCGAAGTAGCGGCCGGAGACCGGCACGTCTTCGACGTCGACCCCGTCCGGGAGATCGGCCGCGCTTTCGGGGAGGCGTCCCTCCTCCGGGAATTCGGGGACCGTGGCGGGGACGACCTCAGTCCACATCGCCTCCCACACGTCGGCCTCCGTGAACGGGAGGATCGGATGGACGCGGTCGTGCGTCGGGTGCGCGTCGGCCGATCGACTGGCCGAGAAGAACGTCTCGTCGGTCCGGGCCCCCCGTTCGTCCCACCTGACGGCGGAGACGACGCCGTCGACGTCGTGGGTCTCGATCGCGTCGTTCAGCGGCACCGTTTTGAGGAGGTGGTTGCCCACGTAGCCGTCGAGGAGGAACGGGAACGTCTCGCCGTCGTATTTGAGAACGTCCCGGACGTGTCGGCGGTTCGCTTCGTTCAGGTCCGCGACGCGGACCTCGTCACCGGGGTCGGTCGCGTTGGCCGCCACGTCCTCGTTGCGAGCCACGTGGAGGTCGATCCCCCACTCGTCCGCCCATCGCTCCACGAACTCAACGACGTCCGGGAAGTGCTGAAAGTGGTCGAGGAACACCGCCGGCGGTCGGTCGTATCCGCGTCGGTCGGCGACCGCGCGGACGACGTGGAGCGTCAGCGTCGAGTCCGCTCCGCCGGTCCAGACGACCGCCGGGTCGTCGTACGCCTCGAGCGCTCGGTGAGCCACGTCGAACGCCTTGGCCGCCTTGTCGCTGAACGTCGGGTAGTCGGTGGGAAGTTCGTCCGCACCGTCGCCGTAATCGACGTCCGCGTGCTCCGGGGTCCGTGTCATACCGTTCGGTCTCACGCGACCGACCCACATTATGAAGCGGTCCCTAATGTCGGGACCCCTCAGCGCTGCGCGCCGCCGTCGCCGTGGGTCGACGGGTCGACCGATCCGACGGCGTCCGCGGGGACCGCGGCGGCGTCACCCTGCTCGCCGCCGGAAGGAGGGGTTTTCGGGAGCGTGAAGTGGAACACGGAGCCGACCCCCGCCTCCGACTCGACGCCGATGGATCCGCCGTGGCTCTCGACAATCTTCTCGCACGTCGCCAGCCCGATACCGGACCCCGTCTCGTCGTGGCCGCTGGAGAAGATCTCGAATATCCCCTCCGTTTCCGCCTCGGTCATCCCTCCGTTTTCGTCCGCCACCGCGAACCGGACCATCTCGCCAGCGGGCTCCGCGGTGACGTGTACCTGCGGCCGACCGTCGGCGTGTGTTATCGCGTTCTCCACGAGGTTCTGGAACAGCTGGACGACGAGGGTCCTGTCGGCCGCGACGGTCGGAAGGGAGCCGGCGGTGATCCTCGCTCCGGATTCGGCGATTGTCGACCGGAGGTTCTCGATCACCTCCTCGAACACCGCCTCGGTGTCGACGGCCTCGAAGGACACCTCGCCGCCGCCGCGGGAGTATTCGAGTAGGTCGTCGATCATCGACGACATCCTGGCCGCGCCGTCGATCGCGAACTCGACGTACTCCGACCCGTCGTCGCC
>NZ_NHPG01000126.1:0-7096 GCF_002252965.1 Halorubrum sp. Ea1 | reverse complement strand
CGAGCCGACGAGGCTGGGGAGGCGTGAGGCTGCGGTGCCGTGCGGCCGGGTGGGGGCTCAAAGGGGCAGCCGCGAGGGCGGCGTAGGCGACGAAAGCACCGCAAGGAGGGAGCGACAGCGACCGACTGAGGAGCGCAGCGAGCGTACGCCGCCCTCGAGGCTGGGGCTTTGGAGATGTTCGTCGATGATCTGCTGTCAACCACATACGACCGAGCGGCTGGGGATTTTGGAGCGTTCCCATCAGCGACGGGGACATATCACAGCGACTGCGCGAGGAGCACGACGTAGATGACGGCGTTGTAGACGCCGTGCGCGAGGCCGGGCACCACCACGTTCTCCGTGCGCTCGTAGAGGACCCCGAGCACCGCGCCGAGCACGACGACGACGGCGACGTACGCCCACCGCTGGCCGGGGCTCCCCGAGACCGAGGGCAGGTGAACCAGCCCGAACGCGAGGCTGGCGAGCAGGATCGCCGGGGCCGCGTCGAACGCGCGCCGGAGCCCGCCCTGGACGACGCCCCGGAACAGGGCCTCCTCGACCGGTCCGACGACGAACAGCGAGACGGCGACCATGACGAGGTAGTACGTCACCGGGTCGCCGTCTGGCACGACCGCCTGGTTCTGTCCGGTCGTGAGCCCGATCTCCCCGAGCACGAACAGCGCGCCGTACTGGAACGCGAACAGGGCGAGCCCGCCGCCGAGGACGAGCCCGGCGTCCCGGAGCGTCGGCCGGGAGACGCCGACGAGCCCCCACTGGTCGGTGATCGCGAGGTAGCCGACGACCGCGACGAGGAACCCGACGAACTGCAGCAGGGTCCGGAACACCTGGAGGCCGGTCGTCCCCTCACCCACCAGCCCGAGCGAGACGGCGAACTCGGAGACGGGCGTCGTCACCGCGCCGGCGACGAGGAGCGCGAGGAGGACCGCGAACGCCGCGCTCGCGAGACGGAGGACGCTGTTCATCGGTTCGGGCGGCGTCTCGCTCATCGGCGGTCGTACGGGTCGGGGGGGTTTATCGGCACCGGAAGGCGAACTGCGTCGCGTCGGCGTCGGTGAGCGACGTGGCGGCCCGCGACGCGCCGGCGCGCGAGTCCCCGCCGCCTCACCGCTCGACGCGCAGTTCCCGCTTGTCGGCCACGGCGTCGGCCTCGGGGAAGTCCCCGCCGCCGAGCAGCCCGCGAGCCGCCTTCTTCCCCCACTCGACCGCGGGCTGGGTGAACGTCGAGACGCTCGCCAGCTCGCCGTACAGCACGCAGGCGGCCTCCATCCCGTAGAGGAGCTCGCCGAGGCTCCGCTCGTCGACGCCGTCGATCTCGACGCGGACGTTCGGCACGTCGGCGGCCGCGAGGCTCGCCTCGGTCGCCTCGAACTCGGCGTCCAACAGCTCCCCGAGCGACGAGCCGCCGAGGTACGCGAGCCCGTCGAGGTCCGTCTCGGGGATCGGCGTCTCCGCGCGTTCAGTCGGGCGGATCAGCGACACGAGCTTGTCCGGCGGGCCGGCGCGGTATAACTGGAGCTGAGAGTGCTGGTCGGTCGCGCCGAGCGCCCGCGCGGGGGTCTGGCCGAGCCCGTCCTTGCCGAGGCTCTCGGCCCACAGCTGCGCGAACCACTCCGCGAACGTCTCCAGCGACTCCGCGTACGGCATCACGGCGTTCGTGAGCGCGCCGCGCTCCGCGAGGGCGTACGTCGCCGCGCCGTAGGCGTACGCGGGCGTCTCGAACAGCGAGCCCGACAGGGCCGCCATGCCGTCGCGCCCGCCCGCCAGCACGGCCTCGACGTCGTGGCCCTGCAGCGCCGGCACCGCGAGCCCGACCGTCGAGAGCGCGGAGAAGCGCCCCGGCACCCCGTCGGGCACGTCGAGCGCGGGGAGGTCGTGGTCGTCGGCGAGCGCCCGGAGGTTCCCCTCTTCGCCCGTCGTCACGAGGGTGCGCTCGGTCCAGTCGACGCCCGCCTCCGTCATCGCCTCGCGGACGACGAGGAAGTTCGCGAGCGTCTCCGCGGTCGTCCCGGACTTCGAGACGACGTTGACGACGGTGTCGGCGAGCGGGAGCCGGTCGAGCAGCGCGTCGACCGCGTCGGGGTCGACGTTGTCGAGGAAGTACGCGTCCACGTCGCTCTCGAGGGCGTTCGCGATCGTCGCCGCGCCGAGCGCGCTCCCGCCGATCCCGACCGTCAGCACGGCTTCCGGGCGGTCGAACCGGTCGGTCGCCGCCCGGATCGCCTCCGCGTCGGTCGTCTCCGGCAGGGTCAACGCGGCGTAGCCGAACTCGTCTCCGTCCATCCCGGCGTCGATCCGGTCGTGCGCGTCCGCCACGCGCTCGTCGAGGCGCTCCAGCGTCTCGTCGGTGAGTCCGGGCGTCGTCTCCAGTGCGTTGCCGAGGTCGACGTTCATACCTCCCTACGCGGGCGACCGAGTCTTAAAACCGGTCCTCTGCTCGCCGACCGCCCTCTCCCCTCAGTCGGCCGGGATGACCGCCTCGTCGTCGTCGAGCGCCGGACGGCCGAACCAGTGGTCGAACGCGAGCGGCCCGGAGCCGAGCGTGAAGACGGCCGAGGCCATGCCGAACAGCGCGACGTGGGCGAGGACGGGGTCGTCGGGGAGCCCGAACAGCGTCGTCGTGAACAGCACGAACGAGAGCGCGGCCGCGCCGCGGGTGAAGAAGCCCGCGATCAGCGCGACGCCGACAGCGATCTCCGTCACCCCGGCGCCGACGACCCACAGTCCGGCGTCGACGGGGACGACCGACGTGAGGCCGTACTTCTCGACGACGAGCAGCGCGCTCCCGGGGTCGGCGAGCTTCTGAATCAGCCCGAGGTAGACGAACGAGATCCCCATTCCGACCCGGAGCACGGTCGGAACGTACCGCCGTAGCGGGGCGGTCGACTCGTCCAGGAACCCCTTCAGGTGATGGACGGGATCGATCCGACCGTAGTACGACCCCGGCGTGCTCGCGACCTCCAACAGCATGTCGTCGGCGCTCGGCCGGCCGCCGCCGAGGATCGCAAGCGCGACGAACACCGGGACGTACTCCACCGCGAGGACGACGATCGGGTCGACGGCGAGGAACACCCACGCGTAGGTCAACAGCCCAACCGTCGAGACGATCCGGGTCGCGAGCCCGAAGAGGAGACAGAAGCCGAGCCCGATGAACAGCACCCGGAGGAGCGGGCTCGCCCCGGTGTCGAACGAGAGCGTCGGCGCGAACAGGTACCCTTGGAAGCCGGCGCCGACGAGCGGGAGGCCGACGGCGAGTCGCAGCATCCACGCGACGAGGTCGCCGTAGCTGGCGAGCTTCTCGCGGAGGACCACGACGTCGACGATCGTCGGACGCACCCACAGGTACGCCGCGATCCCGGCGGTCACGAGGAGGCCGGACCCAGCGAACAGCGCCGCGTTGAACGGGTCCGAGAGCACCTCGGCGGTGAACGCCACCGCGTCGATGGGATCGCCCGACCCCTCGGTGACGTAGTCGACGTGGGCGGCCGCCGGCCGCGCGGCGAGGGTCGCGACCAGTGCGAGTGCGACGATCGCGACCGAGCGGGAGCGAACGGACATACCTCGTCTAAGGGCCGGACGCACCTAACGGTATTTCTTCACGGACGTTCGCGAGCGACCGCGAGACGGCGATTTCGCGGCCGCGACGGCCGGCGCCTACGGCGCCCGGGCCACGACGCCGAACGTCTCCGTGCGCGTCGATTCGGAGACGACTTCGAACCCGGCCGCCTCCAGCGCCGCCACCGCGTCGACGGCGGCGAAGCGCTCGTCGGTCGGGGGGCCGCCGTCGCCGTCGCCGTCGGCGCTCCAGTCGAAGGTGACGAGGGACCCGCCGGACCGGATCGTCCGCGCGAGCTCCGCGAGCGCCGCGTCGCTCGCGAACTCGTGGTACGTCATCGTCGAGAAGGCGGCGTCGAGCTCGCCGTCCGCGAACGGGAGGTCCGCCACGTCGCTCACGACGAGTTCGACGTTCTCCGGCACGCCCTTCTCGCGGTACCGGTCGTGCATCTCGGGCTGCACGTCGACGCCGTAAACCGTCTCGGCGTGCGGCGCGACGTCGTCGGTGTAGAACCCGGTGCCGCTGCCGAGGTCGGCGACGACCTCGACGTCGGCGGCCGCGAGCGGACCGACGAGCTCCTCGGCGGACACCCAGCGGTACCGGACTTCCGGACGCTCCAGCTCCGACGCTCGGTCGACGTCGAACGTGTGAAAACCCATGCGAGGCCTTGAGCGTCGAGTGTGAAAACGAGTCCGGTCCGCCGGACCGCGATCGTCTGCGGACCGCGCGACGGCCCGCCGCCGTCACCACTCCGCGGCGAGCGCGTCGACCAGCCGGTCGACCTCGGACTCGGTCGAGACGGCGTGGATCGAGGCGCGGACCGCGTCCGGGTGCGGCAACGAGCGCACGACGATGTCACGCTCCGCGAGCCGCTCGACCGTCGCGTCGGGGTCGTCGACGTCGACCGTGACGAGCCCGCTCTCGAACTCTCGGGGGCTCAGGAGTCGGTCCTCGGGGACGCCCTCCTTGAACCGGTCGGTGAGCGTCTCGATCCGCGACTCGATCGCGTCGAGCCCGACCGCGTCGATCGCGTCGAGCGCCTCGCTGAGGCCGACGTGGGCGGCCGCGGTCGTCGAGCCGACCTCGAACCGCTTCGCGCCCTTCTTGTACTCGATCTCGTCGGCGTTCGGGTCGTCGACGCTGCGGTACCCCACGGTCCGCGGCGCGAGCCCGACGGCGGTCTCGCGGTCGACGTAGAGGAAGCCGGCGCCCCACGGCCCGAGGACCCACTTGTGGCCCGCGGCCGCGACCGCGTCGGCCCCCCACGCCGAGACGTCCAACGGGCCCTGTCCGGGCGACTGGACGGCGTCGACGAGGGTGAACGCGCCGGCCTCGTTCGCGACTTCGACGAGCTCGGTCACGGGGAGCCGCGTCCCGTGGGTCCACGTGATCGCGCTGAAGCAGACGAGGCGCGCGTCGGCGACCGCCTCGGCGTACTCCTCGCGGTCGACTCGGCCGTCTTCGGTCTCGAGGACGCGGACCTCGACGCCCTCGCGTTCGAGCCGCTTCCACGGGAGGACCCCGGCCGGGTGTTCGAGGTCGGTCCGGACGACGACGTCGCCGGGCTCCCAGTCGATCGCGCCGGCGATCCGGTTGATCCCGTCGGTCGTGCTCTCGGTGAGGGCGATCTCCTCGGGCTCGGCGCCCACGAACGCGGCGATCCGCTCGCGAACCGACTCGTACGTCTCGAAGGCGTGGCCGTACGGATCGGTCGTCGCCGAGCCGTACTCGTGGTCGGCGATGAACCCGGCGGCGGCCTCGACGACGTACTCCGGGCTCGGGCCGTGCGCGCCGAAGTTGAAGTACGCCGCCTCACCCAGCGCCGGCACGTCGGCGCGCAGCTCTCGGTGCGTCATCGCGTCGTCTCGGGTCAGCACCTCGCCGTCGAGGTCGGCCATTCAGGCTGCGTGCTCCGCGATCGCGTCGGTCAGCACGTCCTCGGTCTGGGCGCCGACCATGCGGTCGGCGAGCTCGCCGTCGGCGAAGACGAGCAGCGTCGGGATACCCTGCACGCCGTACTCGCCCGCGAGCGACTGGTGGACGTCGACGTCGACCTTCAGGACGGCGGCGTCGGTGTCCGCGGCGACCGCCTCCACGGCGGGCTCCATCATCCGGCACGGGCCGCACCAGTCGGCGTAGAAGTCGACGAGGACCACGCCGTGCTCGGCGACGAGGTCGTCGAACTCGTCGGGGTCGGACAGCTGGATCGGCTCCGCGGGAACGGATTCGGTTGAACTCATACCCACAGGTACGCCTCCAGCGGTGATAATAGTTTTGGGTGTTTCGTACAATATCGTGTGGAAGAGTGTCACCGAGCGGACCGGTCGGGAGACGCGACCGCCGACAGCCATTTTGCGCTGACGCGTCCTCGTTGCACTCGATGACCGACGCGAGCCCGACCGACGCGACGTCAACCGACGCCGAGCGCCGGGCGCGGTCGCACCGTGCGCGGCTGCTCGCGACGCTGCGCGTCCAGTACCCGGACGCGCTCGCCGACCGCGGCTACCGGCTTCTCCACCCGGAGACGGGGGATCCCTACACCGGCGACCGGCGACACTTGGTCGCGACCTGCCGGTCGGCCGCCAACTTCGCGCTCGGCGCCCTCGCGGACGGCCCGGACTGGTGCGTCCCGGCGGCCGAACACGGCCTGACGTTCCTGCGCGAGGCCCACCGGAGCGACGACGGCGGCTATCGGCTCGTCGTCACGGCCGACGGCGACCCCGTCGACCGCACCCGATCGGCGTACGGCCACGCGTTCGTCCTGTTGGCGTACGCCCGCGCCGCGGAGGCCGGGATCGACGGCGCCCGCGAGGGGGTCGCGGCGACGCACGCGCTGATCGAGGAGCGCTTCCGCGACGACGCCGGGCTGCTCCGGAGCGACTGCGACGCCGAGTGGACCGAGGTAGAGCCGTATCGCGGCCAGAACGCGAACATGCACGCCTGCGAGGCGTACCTCGCCGCCTACGAGGCGACGGGCGAGGACCGGTACCTCGACCGGGCGCGCCGAATCGCCGAGGCGATGACGGTCGATCTGGCCGCCGAGACGGGCGGGCTCCTCTGGGAGCACTACACCCCCGAGTGGGAGCACGACTTCGGATACAACGCGGACGAGCCCCGCCATCAGTTCCGCCCACCGGGGTACCAGCCGGGTCACCACGCGGAGTGGGCGAAGCTCCTCGCGCTCCTCGACCGGTACGACGCCGACGGGCCGGGGGGCGCGGGAGGCGCCGCCGATGCCGACGACCCTTCCGGCGACGCCGACGGCGGCACCGACGGCCCTTCCGGCGACGCCGACGGCGGCACCGACGGCCCTTCCGGCGACGCCGACGGCGGCACCGACGGCCCTTCCGGCGACGGCTGGGACGAGCGCGCCGCCGAGCTGTTCGACGCCGCCGTCGATCACGGCTGGACGGAGAACGGGTTCGTCTACACCCACGCCGCCGACGGGACTCCGCTCGTCGAGGACCGGTACGGCTGGGCGCTCGCGGAGGCGATCGGGGCAGCCGCGGCGCTCGCGGAGCGGGCGGCGGCGCGCGGCGACGC
>NZ_NHPG01000053.1:269-537 GCF_002252965.1 Halorubrum sp. Ea1 | reverse complement strand
CTGTCGCTCCTCGAAGTCGGCCGCTTCGCCCGACGCGCCGAGGATCGGCTTCAGGTAGACGAAGATCTCGTCGCCCATCGGTTCGAGCACGTCGGTCGTGACCGAGAACGTCCTGCTCGGGTCCTCGGCCTCGGCGCTGTTGCTCTTGAGGTAGATGTCCTCCGGACGGATGCCGAACTCCACCGCGTCGCCGGTCCCGACCCCGTCGATCGCCGTGGTGTCGAAGGAGATGGAGTAGCCGTTCGCGTCGAGAGTGCCGTCGCCGACG
>NZ_NHPG01000053.1:0-206 GCF_002252965.1 Halorubrum sp. Ea1 | reverse complement strand
GCGCGATCGCGACGCGCTGACGCTGACCGCCGGACATCTCGCTCGGCATCCGGTCGAGCATCCCCTGCATTCGGACGACTCGCGCCGCCTCGTCGACGCGCTCGTCCATCTCGTCCTGCGGGAAGTCTCGAAGCCGCAGGCCGAAGGAGATGTTGTCGTACACGTCCATGTGCGGGAACAGCGCGATGTTCTGGAACACCATCGCG
>NZ_NHPG01000021.1:391-2139 GCF_002252965.1 Halorubrum sp. Ea1 | reverse complement strand
GGTCCGAATCGGCCCGCCGAGTACATCGCCCGCCGAGTCTAAGATCCGCCGAGTCTAGCGTCCGTCGGCCCTCGACTCCGGCGATCGACCCGACTCATCCGTCGCTCCGATCCGACATATCAAATCCCGGATCCTCGGTCGGCGGGCCGATTCGGACCCGATCCGGTGGGTCGTAGTTGCCCGACTGACACGACGAAACCGGAAATATCGAGTGACTGCGGGGGTCGAACCGCTGATCGATGCCGTTTATAACGGTATATTTATTTATTTAGAACGGCAATGTCCGGTCAGTTGCATGTACGACCTCACGGGTTTTCAGCGTGACCTGCTCTACGTGATCGCCGGCCTGGACGAGCCCCACGGGCTCGCGATCAAAGAGGAGCTGGAGGACTACTACGAGAAAGAGATCCACCACGGCAGGCTCTACCCCAACCTCGACACGCTCGTCGAGAAGGGCCTCGTCGAGAAGGGCCAGCGGGACCGGCGCACGAACTACTACACCCTGACCCGCCGCGGCCGACGCGAGATCGAGGCCCGGACGGAGTGGGAGACCGAGTACGTCGACCACTGAGCGGTCGGTTCCGTCTCCGCGGTCCCTCCCTCTCGCCTCTCTCTCCCCGCGCCGCGAGCCGCGGTTGGATGTTTCTCCAACGACCGCCGAATCGCCCCGGATTTATTCCATCCGCGTGCCACGCGTCACCATGGATCGCCACACGGCCACGCCCGACGTCACGGACCTCCCGGGCGATCGCGCGCGGGAGTGGGTCGACTACCACCACGAGTCGGCCGCGCCGAGCACGTACGTCTACGAGTTCGTCTGGGACCGCACCGCGCCCGCCGAGGGCCCGTTCTGCACCGACGTCGACGGCAACGTCCTCATGGACTTCACGAGCCACGTCGCCGCCGCGCCGCTCGGGTACAACAACCCGAAGATCATGGAACCGCTCGCGGAGTTCGACCTGGTCGACCCGCTGAAGATCGCGGGTCAGGACTTCTACGTCGCCGGCGGCGAGTCGCCCGGCGACGGGCTCCCGGGCTCGTCCGGGCTGATGGAGCGGCTCACCGAGGTCACCGACCACTACGACATGGACACCGTCTTCCTCTCGAACTCCGGGGCCGAGGCGGTCGAGAACGCGATCAAGATCGCGTACGACGACTCCGGCGGCGCCAAGCACGCGATCACCTTCGACGGCGCGTTCCACGGGCGGACGCTCGGCGCGCTCTCGCTCAACCGGTCCAAATCCGTTTACCGCCGGGAGTTCCCGGAGATCAGCGGCGTCCACGACGCCCCGTTCTGCGACGACCGGACCTGCACCCCGGAGACCTGCTCGTGCGGCTTCTTCGTCGACGGCGTCTCTCGGCTCCGGGAGAAGCTCGACCCCGAGCGCGGTCACATCGACCCGGACGACGTGGCGTACCTCATCTTGGAGCCGATCCAGGGCGAGGGCGGCNNGCCGCCCTCGTCGACGAGCACGACATCACCTTGATCGCCGACGAGATCCAGTCCGGCGTCGGTCGCACCGGCGAGATGTGGGGGTCCGACCACTACGCGCTCGAACCGGACGTGATCTCCAGCGCCAAGGGGCTCCGCGTCGGCGCGACGGTCTCCCGCTCGGACGTGTTCCCCGAGGAGAAGAGTCGGCTCTCGTCGACGTGGGGCGCCGGCGACGTGATCGCCTCCGCGCAGGGCGCGCTCACGCTCGACGCCATCCGGGAGTACGACCTCATGGACAACGCCACGGTCCGGG
>NZ_NHPG01000021.1:0-276 GCF_002252965.1 Halorubrum sp. Ea1 | reverse complement strand
TCGGCTGTGACCTGTTGGCCGCCGCCATCGCCGAAACGGCCTGAACGACGCGTTACCGGTCCGCGTACCACTCCGCGAACTTCTCTAACGCCCGTCCCCGGTGTGACACCGCGTTCTTCCGGTCGGTGTCCATCTCGGCGAACGTCTCGCCGTCGTGTTCGAAGATCGGGTCGTAGCCGAAGCCGCCGTCGCCGCGCGGCGCCACGATCCGCCCGGGGACGTACCCCTCGAACAGCTTGACCGGGAGCGCGTCGGTTGATTCGCCCGCCCCGTCGC
>NZ_NHPG01000062.1:0-30048 GCF_002252965.1 Halorubrum sp. Ea1 | reverse complement strand
TCTCGTTGCCGGTTTCGCTATCGGTCTCGTTGCCGGTTCCGCTGTCGGTCTCGTTGCCGGTTCCGCTGTCGGTCTCGTTGCCGGTTCCGCTTCCGCTTTCCTCGTCAGTGCCGGTGCCGCTCTCGTCGTCGGTGCCGGTCCCGCTCTCATCGTCGGTGCCGCTCCCGCTCTCATCGTCGGTGCCGCTCCCGCTCTCGTCGTCAGTGCCGGTGCCGCTTTCGTCGTCGGTGCCGGTGCCGCTTTCGTCGTCGGTGCCGGTGCCGCTTTCGTCGTCAGTGCCGGTGCCGCTCCCGCTTTCGTCGTCGGTGCCGGTGCCGCTCCCGCTTTCGTCGTCGGTGCCAGTTCCGCCGTCGGTGCCGGTTCCGGTTCCGCCGTCGGAGCCGTTTCCTGTCCCGTCTGACGGCCCTTCCGGTTCGTCCGAACAGCCGGCGAGGCCGACGACTCCGGCCGCACCGACGAGGCTAACGAACTTCCGGCGATCGAGTTCTTTTCGTACCATGGGTTGAACCCATCGACCCATCCGTGCTCCTTGCCCATTGCTACGAGTCAGGTAAGCGGATAATCGCGCTGTTAATGATCAGCGGGACGGTGAAACCCGGTGTAACTGCGCGGTACGACGGTCGAAACGGCGATGGGCCGCGAACGACTGGTGTCGGTTCCGAGGCGACGGCGCTCTCGGTCGACGAGCCGCGGTCCAGCCGTCCGAATCGACCGGTTTTGCACGTCGGCGACCGGTCGAACGCGCACGCGGTTTCCCTCGTCTTACCGCGGGGTAACCGAACCGGTTACGCGAGTGTTGTCAGAGGTATATGTAGTTGGTCGTCCCGGTTTCTCGTACAGATGAGCAACAGTCGGATATCGTCCGGACGTCCGCAGGCAGAGTTCCCCGCCGAGCGATCGACCCCCACGGAGCCGTCAGTGGACCCCACGGATCGGTCCGTCGGCGAGCGGGCACGCCGGGCGGCGATCCAGGTCTGTAAGGGGTACCGAGCACACGACGACCGCGCCCGGTCAGCCGCGGTCGACGCGTTCGCGTTCGTCGATGACGCGCAGTTCGAACACCTCGACGCGGCCGAAGCCCGCTCCGCGGCGACCGCGCTCGTCGACGCCCTCTGGGCTAAAGACGACGTCGAGGGGTCGTTCGTTTCCGACGGCGTCGTCGAACGGCCGGCCGCCCTCTCGGCCGCCGAGTGGGACGACGTCGAGTCGCCCCTGCGTCGCCGCGCCCGCATCGTCGGAATGGACGAGGCGTACGGTCGACTGACGACCGAGAGCTGGAAACGGCACAAAGTCGGCGGAGAGTACTCCCGCCCCGCGCTGGAGGCCCAGCGCATCGAGGTCGCCGCCGCGATCGGAACCGAGGAGTATCCGACCAAGGACCGCGCGGGCCGGAGCGGCTTCGGCGAGCTCCCGGCGAGATACCTCGTCGCGATCGAGCTTCACGACGACCGGAACAACCGGTCGTCAGATCGGGCCATCGACGTGATGACGCCGTACTTCGAGACCATTCTCGCGGCGCACGAGGGCGACGATGTCTGACTGCTCGCCGGACACCCACCTCGTCGCGGCGAGGGAACTGCTGGTCGCGGTCGGACAGCGACACCCCCACATGCCGTCGGAACAACGGGCGCTCGTTCAGGAGGCGATCGAACACGTCGACCGGGTGCAGGACGCCAGAGGGCGAGATCGATGACCGGCGAGGACTCGGTGGGCGACCGGCCTGCTCCAGCCGACGAGACGAACATGGACTGGCCCGTCTTCAGCATCCGCCACACGTACTGTCCGGAAGACGTCGCTCCGAGCGTTTCCTTCGAGCCGAACGAGCTCGTGATGTACGACACGTCATCCGACATCGACGGTCGCTGGATATCCGCGTCATACGGTTCTCACACGCCGATATCAGACGTTCGGTGATCCGACCCGCAACCGCCGACGCCCGGCGCGCGTCTGCGACGGGTTCCACTGGCGGAGTTTGAATTTCGGCGTCGTTATCGACTCACGGTGTTGTTTTCCACTCTCGACGGCGTTGTCGACTCTCGGCGGCGTCGCTGACTCACTTCGTTCGCCCCCGACAGAGCCCGCTATTCGACCACGAAGATAGCGCCGTCGGCCCGAATTTGGAGCGTGAGGTCGGAGACGACGAGAGACAGTTGCGCGTCTTCGCCGCCCGCCTCCGACGTGAACAACCGATCGAGCGCGTCGGGATCGACGATGCGCTGTATCCCGACGTCGAACTGCTCCGGTCGCCGATCGGTGACGATGGCGACCGCGTGCGTGCACCGCGTGAGTTGCTCCTCGTCGGCACGCCAGTCAGGCGGGAACCGGTGGACGTACTCGTCCTCCGACGGAGAGGGAGGCCCGTGATAGTTGGGATCCATACCCGAAACTTCGGTTCTGTTCTTGTTAATCTTTGCCACCGTACAGGTAACCGCCCCGGTGACTTCGTGGTAACGACCCCGATTCGGCGTCGGTTCGTCGCCGTTTTCGGCGCGAATCCGACGAAACTGGATGCAATCCGCTCGAACCGATTCCCATAATTATAACAGCACGTCACCTAAGACAGAGCCGAGTCACGCAGGTGGCTGTTGGTCGACATGGACAAGGACACCACTCACTCCGGGACGGTGCTGATCGCAGAGCACCATTCGCCAACCATCCGTCTCCTCGAGCTCGCGTTCGAGGAGGTCGCACCGGAAGTCACCGTCGAGTTCGTGAACACGGGAACCGCCGCGATCGAACGGCTGGCGAGCGTCGAAGACGGCGCCAGACGCCCGGAACTCGTGCTTCTCGATCTCAACCTCCCGCTGAAAAGCGGGCACGACGTCCTCAGATGGCGTATGGGCTCGGACGACGTCGGCAGAATCCCGGTCGTCGTCGTCTCGGACACGTCGGACCCCACCGCCGCACGTCTGTGTTACGATCTGAACGCCCAGGCGTTCATCAGTAAACCACAGGGCTGGGAGGGGTTCCTCGACCTCACGAGCGTGCTCGTGAAACACTGGTTTCAGTACGCGGAGAGCCCGGCGATCCAGTTCCCCTCCGACGGCGCGCAATCGGAATTCGAGCCGACGGAGCGGTGAGCCACCGGACCGACGACAGCGCTCGCGTCTCCCGAGCCGCCTCGTCGACCGCGACCGGAGGCATTAGATCCCACTTAAGTATGGGAGCGACGCGACTACCGCGGCACTGAATGCAAGTCATCGTCCTAGCGGCCGGTCGCGGCACCCGGATGCGTCCCCTCACCGAGAACGTCCCGAAGCCGATGCTGCCCGTGGGGTCGGCTCCGATGGTGGAACGCGTCGCGGAGGCGGCTGTCGACGCCGGCGCGGAACGGCTCGTCTTCGTGGTCGGCTACGAACAGGCGTCGGTCCGCGAGCACTTCGGGTCGCGTTACGAGGGGGTTCCGGTGACGCACGTCGAACAGGACGAACTGCTCGGCACGGCGGACGCCGTGCGGGCCGCGGCCGACCACGTGGAGGGTCAGTTCGCCGTCCTTAACGGCGACAACATGTACGACGCCGAGAGCCTCCGCCGGCTGTTCGACTCCGGCCCGGGCATCGGCGCGTACCGCGTCGAGACCCCCTCGAACTACGGTGTCCTCCGGACGCGCGGTGACGCGGTAGAGGGGCTCGTCGAGAAACCGTCCGACCCGCCCTCGGACTTGGTGAACGCCGGCGCGTACGTGTTCCCGGCGGACGCGACCGCCCTCCTCGACGTTCCGAAGAGCGAGCGCGGCGAGTTCGAGCTGACCGACGTGGTCAATCGCGTCATCGACGACCGGCCGGTGTCGTTCGTCGAGTTCGATCGATGGAGCGACGTCGGGCGCCCGTGGGAGCTCCTCGAAGCGACCGCGTCGGAACTGGAGCGGCAGCCGCGGCGGCTCGACGGCTCGGTTCATCGGGAGGCGACGGTCTCCGGGAACGTCGTCGTCGAACCCGGCGCGTCGGTGAAACGTGGAGTCACGATCGAGGGCCCCGTCCGGATCGGGGCCGGGAGCACCGTCGGGCCGAACGCATACCTCCGCGGCGCGACGTATCTCGGCGCCGACGTCCGCGTCGGGAGCGGCGTGGAGATCAAAAACAGCGTCCTCATGGCCGGGACCGCCGTCCCGCACCTCTCGTACGTCGGGGACAGCGTTCTCGGTCGCGACGTCAACCTGGGTGCCGGAACGAACGTCGCGAACCTCCGACACGACCGTGAGCCGGTGAAACACACGGTGAAAGGCGACCGGGTGTCGACCGGCCGTCGGAAGTTCGGCGCCGTGATCGGGGACGGCGCTCGAACCGGGATCAACACCAGCCTCGACCCCGGCGTCACCCTCTCGGCGGGCGCGACGACGACGCCGGGGGAGCGCGTTTCGCGCGACAAATAGCCCGTCGCGTCCTCACCGTCAGGGGTCGTCTGTCGCGCCGTCGTCGTCGCCGGCAGCCGAGTCACGCTCGTTGCGGGCGGATTTACTAGGGCGATAATAACGGCCGGAGAGCGCGAACCCTCCCCTATCACACAGCGGGGACTCCAGTTCCAATGACACAACCAAACCGACGGCGACAGTCGTCGAGCGACAGTATCGACCGCCGGCTCCAGCAGCTGCTGATCGTGTTCGGGATCGGCCTCTTCATCGCGGGGCTGGCGTTCGCCGGATTCTTCGGTGGGGTGGCCGGAGCGATCGGATCGCTCACCGACGGCGGAGCGAGCACACCGGACGCGGGTGACACGTCCGAGCCGCCGACCGCCCCGGACGACGACGGGACGGAAAACGAATCGTCACCGGACGGGGGCGACGGCGAGACCACGGCGGACGAGGACGGGAGCGACGGTGAGACCACGGCGGAGGATGAGACCGGCGCGCCCGAGTTCGACGTGGTCGAGCTCAGTGTCTCCGAGGAGGCGACGGCCGGCGAGGACGCAACCGTCGAATACACCGTCACGAACGGCGGCGATGCCGACGGTTCGACCGATGTCAGCGTCAGGCTCGGCGATGAGCGGGTCCGGTCGTACTCCGTCAGCATGGACCCCGGCGAGGAGGAGACGTACCGTCACAGCGTCGACACGGACGGGGACGACTCCGGGACGTCCCGGGTCTTCGTCGAAACGGATCACGACAGCCAGGACGCCCGGATCGATCTGACGGAGAACGACAGCGAGAACGGCGACGACCGCGCCGATGGGGATAATCGTCACAACGGCGACGACCGCGCCGGTGGGGATAATCGTCACAACGGCGACGACCGCGCCGGTGGAAACGACAGCGACGACGGCCGGAACAACGACGACGAGAACGACAGCGACGACGGCCGGAACAACGACGACGAGAACGACAGCGACGACCGCGCCGGTGGAAACGACAACGACGACGGCCGGAACAACGACGACGAGAACGACAGCGACGGGAACGACGGCGACGACAGCCAGACCAACGGTGGAAACGACAGCCAGACCACCGACAGCGACGACAGCCAAACCACCGGTGGAAACGACAACAGCGACGACAGCCAAACCACCGACAGCGACGACAGCCAAACCAATGATGGCGGAAATAGTAACGCCGGTAGCCGGAACAGCGGTGACGGAAACACCGATGACGGCGGAGACGGGGACACTCGCCCCGCCGAATTCAACGTGACCGGGCTCAACGCCCCCGAGGACGCGACGGTCGGCGAAACGGTCTCCGTCGAATACACCGTCGCCAACGATGGCGGATCCGACGGCTCGACCGACGTCGATCTCTCGTTTGGCGACGAACAGGTCCAGTCGGACTCCGTCAGCGTGGACGCCGGCGAGCAGGAGACGTCTCGACATACGGTCAACACGAGCAGATACGACCCCGGAACGCGCCGGGTCGTCGTCGACACTGGCGACGACACGCGTGAGATTCAAATCGAACTGACGGAGAACGACACAGATGACGGAAACGCGACGGACAATGTAACCACGACCGACGGCGAAAGCGCGACAGACGGCGGAAACACGACTGATAGCGAAAACACGACCGATAGCGGAAGCGCGACAGACGATGTGAATGCGACCGACGGAGGAAACACGACTGATAGCGGGAACGCGACCGATGGCGGAAACGCGACTGATGGCGAAAACGCGACGGACGATGTAACCACGACCGATGGCGGAAACGCGACCGATGGCGGGAATACGACGGACAATGGGAATGCGACTGACGGCGGAAATGCGACTGACGGCGGAAATGCGACCGACGGCGGAAACGCGACCGATGACGGGAATACGACGGACGATGACGGGAATACGACGGACGATGACGGGAATACGACGGACGATGACGGAACCACGAGCGACGACGGTGGAATTCTCGGAACAGACCTCTTCGCCCCGCTAGCCTCCCCGCTATCAACTGTCTAAAAGACGGTGAGAGCGGGCGATACGCCCGATCGCAACTCGGGGGAGGCGAGCGAAAACGGTGCGGCGTCTTGCCACGGCTGCTATCCTGTCACGACCACTGGGCGATCGGGTTCGGACGGGCGTCTCCGCTCTGGGAACGACGTCGCACGGAGGTCGAGAGGCGGTCCGGAGGCGCCGCCTCAGTCCAGGCTGAACAGCGATTCCGGATCGTGATCGGTCCCCGTCGCGCACTCGAGCCACACGAGCGCGTCGTTGATCCGGAGCTTGATCCGCGGCGGTAATCGGTGTACGTCAGGTGAGTCCGGAAAGAGCCGCCCGTCCATCCCGGCGGCGGCGTAAATCTCGTCTCGGTCGGGCCACGGCGTTCCCGGCGCGTCGACGCCGGGGAGGGTTCGCCTGAGGAACCCCTCTATCTGGTTCAGCATGTACGACTCGTGCGGCCGGTCCGGCGGTCGATGCCTCAGGATATCGTCGTCGATGAGCCCCAGCGCCCGCTGGAACGTCTCCCCGTTCCGGTGCTCTGGCGGCGTCGAGAGGTGCCAGTCGAGTATCTCCGCGTCGGCCGCGATGAGGCTCTCGACGTGGTTGTCGGCGATCTGCGTTCGGAAGGGGAGCGCCGGCGTGAGCTGGATTCCGAGCATCGCCATCGCGTTCAACGTCGAGTCGCACCGCTGGCCGTAGCTCTGGATGGCGGTCGTGACCGACTCCTCGAACAGCTCGTCGACGGTCCCGTCCCAGTCATCGCCGCCCGCGAGCGGCGCCCCGTCGCCCCAGAAGCCGAGCCGCGTCCGGTAGTGGTCGACCGGGTCGGGATCCGACTCCAGCCCCCCGATCGGGAGCGAGTGACCGACGGCGTCGATCGTGCGGGACGGGACGTAGTGGTCGCGCAACACGGTGTCGAGGAACAGCCCGTGGTACATCTTCGGCGGCGTGAGCGCGTCGCGGTTGCCGCGGTGGTGGATGTGGAGCGATTCCCGTATCCCGCCGGTGTACCGGACGACGTCCGAGTCGGCGTCGAGGTAGCGGTCCGTCACCGGCAGCAGCTCGTGGTCGACGCCGTACTGCGTCGCGACCTCCCGGGCGACTCGCACTTCGGGCGCCGTGGGCGTCCCGAGGGTGTAGCTGACGTCGATGTCCGACACCGTCGCGAGCAGCAGCCGCGAGTCGTAGCCCGCGCTCGCCAGCGCACCCGCGGACGCGCCGTCGCCGTCGCGACGGGCGACCGCACGCTCCAGCCGTTCCGCGAGGTCAGCCGCGTGGTCCGCCTGCGAGCCGTCGCGCGGTCGATACACGAAGCGTTCCAGTTCCGTCGTCGACCGCTCGCCGAGCGCGGCGTCGAAGGGGACCCGCCGCAGTCGTTCGAGCAGCGTCCTGTTCTCGAAGCTCACGCCGAAGTGGACGAACTGGTTCAGCGCGCGGTCGTCGATCGACGGGTCCTCGACGAGCCGCGCGACGCCGACCGGGTCGGTTCCGAACGCCCGGTACCCGTCTCGGTCCGTGACGTAACACTCCACGGACCGGAGGAGGTCCGGGGCGATCGCAGCGGTCCCGTCGTGCTCCACGGCGACGAGATAGGCGCCGTTGAGCTCGTCGAACGCGTCCGTCCCGACGGCCGCGAACCGTTCGTAGACCCACTCGGACGCGTCGATATCCGTCGACTCGGGCGGGAACAGCTCGCCCCAGACGACACAGCAGCCGTCCGGGCCCTCGTACACGTGACTCCGTTCGCGGTGGCGGCCCTCGCTCCCGCGGAGGCCGATCGTCACCGTCTCGCCGGCGACGACCCTGTCGAACTCCGTCGCCGGCCGACTCGCGTCGAGGCGTTCGCGATCGCCGAAGACGCCGAACAGCTCGTCGTTCATCAGCCCCGATTCGCTCGGTGACGAGGTGGTTCCCGGTCGGGACCGGGCCGGTTCGTCGTCCGACGGGGGCGTTTCGACTGTGGCGTCGGTCATCGGTCGCATCTCGCGGTCGTGTCGGTGCTCACTGTTAGTTGACCGTCACGCTCTTCGCGAGGTTGCGCGGCTTGTCGATCGGGCGATCCAGTAGCTTCGCGGAGTAGTACGAGACGAGCTGGAGCATGACGTTCGCCAGCAGGCCGTTGAGGTCCGGGTGCGTCGACGGGACGCGAACGACTTCGTCGGCGAAGTCGACGTCGATCCCCTCGCCCGCGACGGCGATCACGTGCGCGCCCCGCGACTGGGCTTCCGTCGCGTTGATGCGGGTCCGCTCGTCGTTCTCTCCGGTGAAGAGGGCGAACACCGGGACGCCGTGGGTCACGAGCGCCAGCGGGCCGTGCTTCAACTCGCCGGAGGTGAACCCCTCGGCGTGTTCGTAGGTGATCTCTTTGTACTTCAGCGCGCCTTCGAGCGCGACTGGGTACGCGAGTCCGTGGCCGATGAAGAAGTACTCCTCCTGATCGGTGTACCGCTCGCAGAGATCGGTGACGCGCGAGGTGGACACGACGTCGTCGATCTGCCCAGGGAGCCGGGAGAGCGCCGCCACGAACTCCTGCGTGTCGTCTCGTGGGGTCGCGCCATCGATGTCGGCCGCGAACTCCTCGGCGAGCATCGCGAGCGTGACGACCTGCGAGGAGAACGTCTTGGTCGCCGCGACGCCGATCTCCGGACCGGCCCGGATGTACACCGTCGAATCCGCCTCCCGCGAGACGGTCGACCCGACGACGTTCGTGACGGCGAACGTCCGGGCTCCGTCGCGTTTCGCGGCGTTGAGTGCGGCGAGCGTGTCCGCCGTCTCGCCGCTCTGCGTGACCGCGATGACCAGCGTTTCCTCGTCTTTCGGGACGGTGTCCCCGTACTGGCTCGCCCGGTACGACGTCGCTCGGATGCCCCTTTTGTTCAGGATCCTCGCGCCGTACATCGCGGCGTGGTACGACGTTCCACAGGCGACCAAGTGGACCTCCTGAACGTCGGCGAACGACCCGTCCGGGAACGACTCGAGCTCGATCATCCCGCCGTCCGGATCGGCCCGCCCTTCCAAGGTGTCGGCGAGGGAGGTCGGCTGCTCTTCGATCTCCTTGATCATGAAGTGATCGTACCCTCCCTTGCCGGTCTCGCCCGCGCTCCACTCGACCGTCTCGACCGGTCTCTCCCGCTCCGTCCCGCCCCGTTCGAGGAACGAGTAGCCGTCCGGGGAGACGGTGAGAACGTCGCCGTCTTGGAGGTACACCACCTGATCGGTGTGCTCGAGAAACGCGGGCACGTCGCTCGCGAGGTAGTAGCCGCCCGCCTCGGCGTCGTCGCCGATCCCGAGCACGAGCGGGGAGCCTTCCCGCGCCGCGTATACGGTCTCTGACCCCTCGATCAGGACGGCGATAGCGTAGCTCCCCGCTATCCGGTCTACCGTCTTCCGGAACGCCGTCTCGGGGCCGTCACCCCGGTCGAGGTACCGTTCGATGAGGTGGGCGACGACCTCGGTGTCCGTGTCGCTGGTGAACCGGTATCCGCGGCCGCGGCACTCCTCTCGGAGGGTCTCGTAGTTGGAGATGATCCCGTTGTGGACCACCGCGACGTCCTCAGACCCGCTCGTGTGCGGGTGGGCGTTCTCGTCGGTCGGCGGCCCGTGGGTGCTCCAGCGCGTGTGCCCGACGGACATCTCCCCATCGGGGAGCCCGCGGGAGAACCGCTCTTCGAGGTCGCTGATCTTCCCGGCGCGCTTGCGCACTGCGATGCCCTCGGCCGTGCTAACGGCCACCCCGGCGGAGTCGTACCCCCTGTACTCGAGGTTCTTGAGGCCGCTCAGAACGCGGTCGGCCGAGTCGTCGACCCCCACGCACCCGATGATACCGCACATCTCAGTGCTCACCCCTTCGGACGGGAGGCGTTCGACGTTCGTCGCGGGCTGTCGTCGTTCTCGAGCCGGGCGCTCGAGCGGTGTCCGACGTCGGCTCATTGGAGACTGCCATGCGTACCACGGCCTATCGGTGTTATCGGGGATTACTATCGAGAGGCTAAGCGGGCGACTTTCGGTCGTTCGAAATCGTTCGCTCGGACGCCGCCCGCCCGGAATCGCTTACTCGGACGATAACCGAGCGCCGTCGGTCGCGAGAAGGGCGCTGTAGATCGAGTGCAGATCGGTCGCCATACGCTCCGCCGTATGCGCTCTCACGCGCTCGCGGCCGTTCGATCGACCGGCGGACCGGAGCGTCGCGTCGAGCGCGTCGGCCAGTTCGTCGTCGGTGTCGGCGACGTGGCTGTTCTCCACGTCGGCGAGCGTCTCGGCCGCGAACCCGACGTCGGTCGAAACGACCGGCACGTTACAGGCGGCCGCTTCGCGGACGACCATCGGACCGCTCTCGCGCTCGGAGGTAACGAGGAGGACGTCACAGGCGTTCATGAGGTAGGGCATCTCTTCGTACTCGCGCCCGTGGATCGCCTTGATCTCCGCGTTCACCACGGCCTCGGAGACGACCCGCTGTGCGCGTTCGAAGTCCTTCACGTCCCGGTCCGTGTCGTACGGGAAGAGGACGAACCGCTTCGACTGGTCCCACCCGAGCCGTTTCCGCGCCTGGGTCCGGTCGATGGGCCTGAACAGCTCGAGGTCGACGCCGAACGGGACGACCTCGTGGTCGCAGTCCAACCGCCGAGAGACGGCTTCATTCGGGGCGATGACGGCGTCGCTGTGTCGAGCGGCGAATCGGGTGACCCGGTCGAGCCGGTTCGAGTATCCCATCACTTCCGACCCCCACAGCGTCAACACGACCGGGCGAACCGGCTGTGCGAGCGCGAGCGGCCCGACAAGCCCGTAGTTCGCGTGGACCAGATCGTACGACCCGCTCGCCTCGGCGAGGACGTCGCCGTACGTCTCCGCGTACGCGCTGATCCCCCGGGGGTCGCCCTCGGCGGCGTCGCCGCGGACGACGAGCGTCGTGCAGTCGACGCCGCGTTCCTCCAGCGCGTCGACCTGCTGGGTGAAAAACGCCTCCTCGGACGACGCCAGCTGCAGGACGCTGAGGTCCGTCACGCCGGCACCCCCTCCACGCCGAGTGCCCGCAGTATCGAGCGGTGCGGGTCCGTCTTCTCGTCGAGCAGGCGGTCACGCCGCGCCTCGAAGTCATGGTCCTCGTCACCGTTCAAGACGCGTTCCGCCGTCTCGATCGCCCGGTCGTGTCGGAACGAGCCCTGACAGTTGTACAGCAGCCCGTATCGCGCCTCGAGCTCGTCGGTGTACCCCATCCGGAGCGTGTTGACGTACACCGCGGGCGTGCCGAGCACGGCGCTCTCGGCCGCCATCGTCGCCCCCTCACCGAGATACACGTCCGCGTGCGCGAGCAGGTGGTGGACCTCCTCCGGCGGGACGTCGAGGGCGCGATCGTCGAGATCGCTCGACGTCTGCACCTCCGAGGTCACCCGGACCTGCGCGCCGGCCGCCTCCAGCCGTTCGACGACGTCGGTCACGTCGGCCATCCCCCCGGCGCCGACGTCGTGCATCGCGTCCCAGTCGGTGAGCCGGACGACCGCGAGCGGCTCGGCGGGGTCGACTCCTGCCGCCTCCGGCACGCTCGGGTCCGGGTCGAACCGGTTCGGATGCAGGTACGCGAGTTCGTGATAGCCCGCGTATCGGGCGTGTTTGGGGCCGAAATCCCGATGGAAACAGTCCGGCGTGTGGATCGCGTCGGCGAACGGCCTCGTGAGCGCGTTCGACAGTCTCGCGTGTTCGGTGTCGGTGAACGCGACGGTTCTGGCGCCGGCCACCGTCCCCGCGTGGGACGCGGAGAGGCCGCCGATCCCCGTCACGACGTCCGGGCGAAACCGGAGCAGTCGACGGAGCAGTCGGGATTCGAACAGCAGCTGCGACGTCACGAGACCCCCCATCGACCCGTTTGCGGTGTCGGTCAGCACGGTGTGCTCGATGCCGAACGCGTCGAGCAGCGCGGTCGTTATCTCCGAGTCGCGAACGTAGACCCGCGTCTCGTGGGCGGTCGGTTCGAGCGCCTCGATGACGTGCCGGTAGAAATGCACGTGCGGCGGTCGTTGGATCGTCACGGCGATCTTCATGCTTCCCCCGCCGGGACGGTCGTCCCGCCGCGATCGGTCGCGCTCCGACGGGCTCGGGAGGCCGTCGAGCTCATAACCGTCGGTACTCGTAGCCGGCCCGGCCGATCTCGTCCCTATCGGCGACGCCGTCCACGTCGACGAACACCGGGTCCGAATTGAGCGATTCGGCCACCCGCTCGTAGTCGAGATCGGCGAAGGCGTCGTGCGGGGTCGCCAGCACGATACCGTCGAAGTCGTCGAACGAGCCCAGGGTCGCCGTCTCGGTCCCGAACGCGTCGGCGATCACCTCGTCGTCGACCACCGGGTCACAGACCGCGCAGTCGACGTCGTACTCGCCGAGCGCGGCGACGAGGCTCTTCACTTCCGACGTTCGAATATCGCCAACGTTCGGTTTGTACGCGGCCCCCAGGATCAGCAGCCGGGCGTCCCTCGGGACCGTTCCCACCGCGTTGAACGCCTTGACCGTGACCTCCGCGACGTGTTTCGGCATGTACTCGTTGACCTCCCGTCCCTGGAAGATGAGCTTCGGAGAGAACCCGGCCCGCTCGGAGCCGTGGGCGAGGTAGAGCGGGTCGACCGGGATGCAGTGGCCGCCGACGAGGCCGGGACTGTAGTCGTGGAAGTTCCACTTGGTCGCGGCGGCGTCGATCACCTCGCTCGTGTCGAGGCCGAGGTGGTCACAGATGATGGCCATCTCGTTCATCAGGGCGATGTTGAGGTCGCGCTGGACGTTCTCGAGCACCTTCGCCGCCTCGGCGGTCTCGATCGAGGGCGCCCGGTAGACCCCGGCGTCCACGGCGGAGTCGTACAGGGCGGCGAGCTCCTCGAGCGACCTCGCGGTGTCGGCGCTCACGATCTTGACCGCCTCCTGCAGCGTTCGCCCCTGATCCCCGGGCGAGAGCCGCTCCGGCGAGTAGCCGACGTGAAACTCGTCGCCGAGCGTGAACCCGGAACCCTCCTCCACGATCGGCGCCACGGTGTCCCGCGTGACGCCGGGGTACACCGTCGACTCCAACACGATCGTCGTGTCCTCGCTCACGTGTTCGGCGACGGTCTCCGCCGCGCTCCTGACGAACGCGAGCTCGGGGTTCTGCCCGCTGTCGAGCGGTGTCGGAACGGTGATGAGGACGTAGTCGGCGTCGCGGATCGCCGTCGGGTCGTCGGTGAACCGGATCTGGCTGTCGGCGATCCGGTCGTCTCCCAGCTCCTCCGTGGGGTCGCGGTCGTTCCGGAACTCCGCGACTCGGTCCGGGTCGATATCGTAGCCGACGATGTCGTACCCCTGCTCGTCGAACGCGACCGCGAGCGGGACGCCGACGTAGCCGAGCCCGACGACACACACCGTCGCGGACTCGACGTCGGGCGCGCGGTCGGCCGTCGACCGCTCGTCCGCGGCGCGTTCGACGACGCCGTCGGCGTAGCTTCGCTCGCGGCTCGTGGAAGGCGTCTGGTACATGTTACACCGAGTTCCGCTGCCGGAGTGCGTTCGGAAGCGGTTCCGTGTCCGCCGGGCTGCCGACGGCGAGCTCCTCGGCGCCCACGTCGTCCGTCACGACGGCGCCGGCGGCGACGAACGCGTCCTCCCCGACGGTGACGCCCGGAAGAACGGTCGCGTTCGCCCCCACGCTGACGCCGTCTTCGAGAGTCGGTCCCTCGAGGTCGGTCTCCGCTCGCACCGGGTACGGGTCGTTCGTGAGGACCGCGTGCGGACCGACGAAGACGTCGTCGCCGATCGTCGTCTCCGACGGGACGTACGCCCCGGTCTGGATGCTCACGTCCGACCCGACCGTCGTCCGCCCGTCGATCACGGCCTTCGTCCCGAGGAGGACGTCGTCGCCGATCCGGGTCTCCTCGCGGACGAGCGCGTCGTGACCCGTCTGAAACCGGTCGCCGACGACCACGTCGGCGTAGACGACCGTCCCCGACCGAACGGTCGCTCCGTCGCCGATAACCGCGGGCGGCGCGGACTCGTCGTGGACGTAGCCGACGAGACGGGGATCGTCGATCGCGACGTCGTCGCCGAGCACGACGTTGGGTTCGCTCATCCGATCCGGGTCGTCGCGCGGTCGGTCTGAGTCGTCGCGTATCCAGTCAGGCTCGTCGCGTATCTGGTTTGGCTGGTCGCGTCTCCGGTCTGGCTCGTCGCGCATCCGCTCGGGTTCGTCACGCATCCGGTCACCGCTCGTCCGCCGATCGGCGGATGTACACGAGGAGCGTGACGGTGACGAGGGCGATACCCGCGGCGACTGCTGATTTCGAAGGCATACTCGTCACACCCTTCCCCGTGACGGGGGATTATTATGGGGGCCCATAGGTCAGTCGCGAGTCGGCGAATCGCGCTTACGAGTGTCGTAAGGGCCCGCCGCGCGACTTCTCCGCGACGCGGTCGTATCGGTCGCCGAAGGGGTCCCGGCTCGGGCTCACGCCGTCCGTTCGATCTCGAACTCCTCGACGGGCGTGCCGATACCGTCGATCCGCTGGGCGAGTTCGACGGCGCGCAGCCCGTCTTCCCCGGTAACGAGCGGCTCCTCGTCTTCCCGGACGGCCGCGATGAACGACGAGAGCTCCTCTTTCAGCGGCTCGTGGCGTTCGACGACGAGGTTCTCGACGACCGTCTCGTGACGGTAGTTGACGGAGCCGGTGTCTCGGACGTACTCCGGGACCGAGCGCCGGCAAATCTCGATCGATTGGTCGATGAAGTCGACCTCGATCTTCCGGTCCGCGCCGGAGACGACGAGCTCGCGGATCTTCTCCTGCGTCACTCTGCTGGCGGTCAGCGTACCGATCGCGCCGGACTCGGACCTGACCGTCGCGGTCGCGTACTCCCCGTCGCCCGTGCTCGCCGCCGCGACCTCCGCCGGTTCGTCGAGGATCTGTAAGAGCAGGTCGATGTCGTGGATCATGAGGTCCATCACGACCGAGTCGTCGATCGCCCGGTCCGGCGGCGGTCCGAGCCGACGGGCCTCGACGGCGCGGATCTCGACGTCCGGAAGCAGGGTGAACAGCTCTCGGACCGCCGGGTTGAACCGCTCGATCTGCCCGACCTGGACCGTGACGCCCCGCTCGTCGGCGTACTCGAGGAGGGAGCGTCCCCGGTCGACGTGTTCGACGAACGGTTTCTCCACGAGCACGTCGACGCCGGCGTCGATACACTCGCGCACCGCCTGGAAGTGGTACTCCGTCGGGACGGCCACGGTGACGACGTCGGCGGCGGACAGGAGCTCCGCGAACGACAGCGCCCGACTCCCGTACTCCGTCGCGACGCGCTCGGCGCGCTCCGAATCGACGTCGTGAACGCCGACCAGCTCGGCCCCCGCGAGTTCGTCGTACGCGCGAACGTGGTTCTGTCCCATGCTGCCGGCCCCGATGACGCCGGCTCGGACGCGGTCGGGGCTCATCGGGGCCCCTCCGGCCCGTCGGCCGAAAGCGCCCGGTCGATCGCCTCGGCGATCGCCTCGATATCCGACGCGGACACCTTCGGATGAACCGGAAGCGACAGCACTTCTCCGGTCGCTCGCTCCGCGACGGGTGCGCTCGCGTCGACCCCCGAGTAGCTCTCCAGCTCGTGGAGCACCGTCGGATAGTAGACGCCCGACTCGATCCCCGCCTCTTCGAGCGCGTGCCGGAGCCGCTCGCGATCGCTCGTGCGCACGGTGTACTGGTGGTAGGCGTGTCGGCGTTCCGCGGGCTCGGTCGGCGTCGTCACCGGCGTCTCCGCCAGCCGGTCCGTGAGGCGGGCGGCGTTCGCCCTGCGCCGTTCGACGAACTCGGGGAGCTTCTCGAGTTGCGCCCGGCCGATCGCCGCGGCGAGGTTCGTCATCCGGAAGTTGTGCCCCAGCGTCGCGTGTTCGTACGACCCGTCTCCCCTGCCGTGGTCGATGAAGCGGCGGACCCGGTCGGCGACGTCGGCGCTGTCCGTCGTCACCATGCCGCCCTCCCCGGTCGTCATGTTCTTCGTGGGGTAAAACGAGAAACACCCCGCGTCGCCGATCGCGCCGACGGGCCGCCCGTCGTACGTCGCCCCGTGCGCCTGCGCGGCGTCCTCCACCAACGCGGCGTCGTGGGCGTCGGCGATCTCGCGGAGCCGTCCGAGGTCGGCGGGCAACCCGTACAGGTGGACGGCGAGGATCGCGTCGACGTCGCCGCCTTCCGACCGGATCGCCGCCTCGACCGCGTCAGGGTCGAGGTTGTACGTCTCCGGGTCGACGTCCGCGAACACCGGCGTCGCTCCCGTGAACCGGATCGCGTTCGCCGTCGCCACGAAGGAGAGCGGCGTCGTCACGACGGCCGACCCGTCGCCGACGCCGACGGCTCTGAGGGCGGCGTGAAGCGCGGCCGTCCCGTTCGCGGTGGCCACCGCCCGGTCGACGTCACAGTGCTCCGCGAACGCCGATTCGAACGCGCGGACCTCGTTGCCGTCCGCCAGTTGGCCCGAGGCGAGCACCGATTCGAGGCGTTCGCGCTCGGCCGTTCCGACGGACGGATCGGCGATCGGCACCGTCATCTGACCGGTCCCGGCGAGCCGCGGTCCAGTCGATCCATCGGCACGGTAGTCGCAGCGGTCGTCGCAAACATCGGTAGGATGATCTCTCGGAGCCACACCGCATTATTATCGGTCAGGTAACCGCTTCCCCCCGTCTGCGGGCAGTTTCGCGGTCGACGGGTCGGGATCGCGCCTCGATCCCCCGGCCGCCGGCCGGCGTCACCGACCGACGTCGCCGGCGGCCGTTTCCGTTCCCTGAGCGACGCGCACTCCGGGGACGAGCGTCGGGAGCGCTCCGGTCGGCCCGCACGCGCCCCTGTCGCCCGCACGCGCCCCGGTCGGCCCGCATGTCCCCACTCGCCCGCACGCGCCCCGGCACGGGGGGACACCGGCATTACGCCGGTCCCGGTCCGGGGCCGGCGCCCGACCTATCGCCGACCCGAGAGGCGGGCCGCCGGTCCGTGGCTTAGGCCGATCCCAACCGCCAGATACCGCGTGGGATTACACCGCTACTACTGTAATGATAGACGGTCGATACTGTTCGGAACAAAATCGCGGGACGTGACGACTCCGTCCGGTCTCGACAATATATCTCCGCGTACGTGTTCGTGAGACGAATCGGCTGCGCAACCTTATCGAGTTGACTGAAACTCGGTGAAAAGGTGAGTAAGATGGCGTAATCCTCCACAAATGTATCTCCCTTTTTTCTATCTGTACATAATTGTATCCAGTTGAGGTCGAGACAGAGATGAAAGCAGCATCTAAATCAGACGGCGAACCGACACCCTCGGAACCGGACCAAGAGACCGACGACGACGTGTCCGTCGACTCGCTTCCGGGTATCGAGGACGCCGGTTCCGACACGGAACCGCTCGAATTAGACGACGTGTTTCACGTCCTACAGAACGAGCGTCGGCGGAACGTCCTCCGCTACTTGGACGACGTCGACGACGTCATCGAGATGCGGGACATGGCCGTTCAGATCGCGGCGTGGGAGAACGACACGACGGTACAGCGGCTGCACTCGGACCAACGCCAGCGCGTGTACATCGCGCTGTACCAGTCTCACCTCCCGAAGCTGGACGACTTGGGGCTCATCGACTACAACAAACCGCGCGGCTACGTCGAGCCTCGGCCGCGGCTCGATCGGGTACAGCGGTACCTGAATCCGGAGCCATCGACCGAGAGCGCACCGGCCGAGACGGCCGCGACCTCGGCGGAAAACGAGCGGCGCGAGACGTTCCTCAAGACCGCGGGCGGCGCCGGGCTCCTAGTGGCCGCCGGCTGGGCCGGGCTACTGACGCCGCTTCTCTCGGGACTCTCCGTCGCGACCGTCGTGCTCGCGATATTCGTCGGCACGGTCGCGTACGCGTACCGCTCCGAACTCGTTCCGTCATCCGCCGAGAACTGAAGGGCGACCGAGAACCGCGCAGAGACCGAGACCCGCCGAGAACTGAACGACGACCGACGCCAGCCGAGCGACGACGACTCTTTGTTTCGCGGGAGCGACCGGACGCGGCGAGCGGACCGAACGGCGGTGTCCGATGCGACGCTCCGTGCCAGTCGCCGCTCCGACTCAGAGGTCCTCGACGAGTTCACCGAACGCCTCTGTCGGGACCACCTCCATCGACTGGACGTCGAGGCCGTGCCGCTCCATGATCAGCGAGGCCTTGAAACAGACGTCCCGGCTCGGCGCGTCCAGCAAGACGAGGAAGTCGTGTTCGCCGAGGACCGCGTACGAGTGAGTGACCTCGGCACCGACGTCCGTACACTCCCGTCGTATCGGTCCCCAGATCGTGGCGAGCTCTTGGGGATTCTGAACGTCATTCGTCCGGATGTCCGCGAGGAGCGCGTACTCCGTGAACTCGTTCTGGTGTGGCATCGACTCATCTCGACGGTCCCGAGGCTAAGTTATGAGGCCGTTAACTCCCTCATCGCCCGCCTCGGTCCCGAGCGACCGCTTCTGACGCGAGAGCGTCGCAGCCGCGGCCCGGTGCGACGAGCGCCCACTCGGCTTCCGAGGTTCACTGACCGTCAGAAGGCCCGTCCGTGGGAGCCCGAGCCTTACGTCATACGTAACGGGCTTCGGGCCGCGTCCCGAGCCGCGGCCGGTCGCCTGAGGAGCGTCATAATAATACAGACGGGCGACGATTCTCGCCCGAATGGGACTTTCTGAAACGAACGAAGTCTGCGACACTCTCAGAGGCGACGTCACCTCCGTTCCCGCCTCTCTCCGCGCTTCCGCGCTCCCGGCACTCCGCGTCGCTCACGACGCGTTCGGTCACGGCCCGCGGACGGCGGGCGGTCGCGTCGCGTTCGACGACGGTCGGTTCCGCGCTCGTCCGAGTCGTCCCGCGACGGTGCGCGACGGTATCTCCGAGGGAAACATTAATTTAGGCACAACGAACAACCTCAAATCAACGAGAAAGTGTGTTCTGGAGACCTCTCAAAATCACCCCGATGGCCACACGTGAATACGCATCGTCCTCGCTCCGTCTCATGCCCGAGTCGCCGCCGAACGCCCGGCGGCTCCGACCGAGCGCTCGGCGGCTACGACCGATTGCCTCGCGACTGAGAGCCCCGTTCACAGGTCGTGCGAGCAGGGGACGGCGCCGATCGTCCGCCGCGGGCCGCGGGGCCTGAGATCATGAGCGAGACTGGCGAGATCGGCCGAACCGCCGTCGTTTGCCTCGTTTTCGTCGCGCTGGTGTGCTCGGGCGCGATGGCCGGGGTCGGTCAGGCGTCGCTGGCTGAGGGCGCGACCTCGGGACCTGCCCAGACCGACTCTGGCGGTGCCGTGATCCAGAACGTGACGCTCGAGGGCGACGGTTACATCGAGTCGCAGTACGAGACGATCGACGACCACCCGGGCCCCCCGTTCGTCTGGCAGGAGGAGGGGCTCCGATTGAACGTCACCGTCGCGTCCGGCAACGACAGCGGGTCGTTCGATCTCTGTGGACGGGGGTTCAGAGAGGGCGATGACTCGTCGGTCTCGTTCGACTGCGTGGAGGTCGAACTCTCCGCCGACTCCACCCGAACCGTCCGCCTCTCCACTGACTCCTGGCCGAGTAACGCGACCGGGAATCACACCGTCCTCATGGAGCTGTCCGACCCGGGCCTCGACGAGAACGACGTCGTCGACGAAGCGACCCTTCAGGTGAGGGTGATCGAGAAGGAGGGCGATCTCACCGGCGACGGACTGACGAACGCGGAGGAGTTCAAACACGGGACGGACATCACGACCCCCGACACGTCGGACAACGGACTGACCGACTGGGAGGAGGTGAAGAAGTACGGAACGAACCCGCTGGTCCGCGACACGACGGGCGACGGCGTCAACGACGCGACGCTCGTTCGGTTGGGACTCGATCCGACCGAGCCGTACCTGCTCCACCGGATTCTGGCCGCGGTGCTCCTCGGTCTGATAGCGATCGGCTGGGTGGGCGTGATGGCGGTCCGTAGATACGGAGGCGGAGGAGCGGGCGCGAGCGGCCAGTCCGACGGCTCGGGCACCGACGGCCCCGGGCCGGATCGGGACTCGGCCGACGAGACGACCGGCGGGGATCCGTCGCCGATCGACCAGTCGATCCTGACGAACGAGGAGGTCGTCTGTCGGCTGCTCAAGCGTAACGACGGGCGAATGCGACAGAGCGAGATCATCGAGTCGACGGAGTGGTCGAAGGCGAAAGTGAGCCGCGTGCTGTCGGACTTAGAGGAGGAGGAGGTCGTCAAACGCGTCAGGATCGGTCGCGAGAACGTCGTGGATCTCCAGTCCGACGTCGACGGCCTCGAGCTCTCTGACCAACAGGAGTAGCGATCCGACCGGAACGGCCGAAGCGGCTCGCGGCGCTTCGGCGTCGCGGTCGCTTACGTGGGTTCTAAGTTCCGTAACGATGTCGACGAAGTAAATGCCTGACCCGCGTACGACGAGTACGGATGATGGACTTGACCGCGTTTCAACGCGATCTCCTGTTCACGACCTTCGGGTTGGAGGAGCCGAAGGGGGTCGAAGTGAAAGAGGCCGTCGAGCGGTACTACGGGTCGGACGTCCTGCACGGCCGGCTCTACCCGAACCTCGATGCACTCGTCGAGAAGGGCCTCGTGGAGAAGGGTAGTCACGACCACAGAACGAACAAGTACATGCTCACGGAGCGGGGGAAACAGCAGCTCAAATCGCGGATCGAGTGGGAGCTTTCGAACGTCCCAGACGGGATAAAAACCGGGATCAGGTCGCTCCCCGAACGGCAGTGACGGCGGTTCCGGCGATCGACCCTCAACCCGCGGCGACGGCGAGCGGCCACGACCCGGACGGCGAGCGGCCACAGCTTGCGGCGACGGCGAGCGGCCACGACCCGGACGGCCAGCGGCCACAGCTTGCGGCGACGGCGAGCGGCCACGGCCTGCGGCGACGGCGAGCGGCTACGGTAGCGTCGTCCCGTCCACAGCGGGATACGGAGCGGTTCCGGTGTCCGACACCATCGGGAGCACCGTCCCGTCCATCCGGTCGCTGTACGGGACGCCCATCGCCGCCATGACCGTGGGAGCGACGTCGAAAATGTGTGCGTTGTTGACCGCCGCGTCGGGCGCAACGCCGTCGCCCGCGGCGATCAGGACCCCCTCGAGCTTGTGGTTCCAGGGGTCGGTCGGTGGGCCGAACTGGTCTCCGAGGAGCTGCGCCGACAGGAACTCGGAGAAGTCCCGCGGGACAGTGACGATGTCGACCGCGTCCTCAGCGAACGGCCCGCTGAAGTACCGCTCTCTGGGGGCCACCTCCTCGAAGACGGGCTTCCCGTCGGGCGTCTGCACGTCGTTGAGCTGGTCCATCAGCTCCGTTCTGACCGCCTCGTACTCCTCCCGAGCGACGACGCCGTCCGGCTCCCGCCCCTCCAGGTTGATCCGGACGCCGAGTTCGGTTCGCGCGCGCATGTACGCCGTCGACGCCTCGAAGTCGACCTGCTTGCTCGTCGCCCGGACGACGCCGTCGGGGACGTGCCGGCGGACGGCGTCGGCCATACCCACGTGCTCGAGCCGGTCGAGGAGGGCTCGGGGGTCGATACCGACGCGGCTGACGCCGCGGGCGAGCCGCCCCGCGAGACCGGGGTCCCACGACCGGTCGGCGTCGCCGTCCCTGAGCTGGTTCCGGATCGGGTTCCACGACGGCATCCCCTTCCCCCCTTCGGAGACGTTGAGGAACCCGCGGTCGCGGAGGAACTCGTTCACTCTGAACTCGAAGTTCTCGTACTGTCCGATCCCGTGATCGCTCACCAGGAACACGCAGTCCGGGTCGCAGGCGTCGAGGATCGCGCCGATCTGTTCGTCGGTCTCCTCGTAGATGCGGCGGACGTGCTCCGGATCCCCTTCGAACTCGTGAAACACCGTGTCCGTCTTCTGGAACTGGACGAACCCCAGATCCGGGTCGAACCGGTCGGCGAGGTATCTGAACGCGTCGCCCCGCATCCGCGCGAGTCGGCGGTACTCGTCGATCTTCTCCTCGTCCGAGCGCCGTTCGTCGTCGCGGGAGTAGCGCGGGTACACCCGGTACTCTCCGATCTCGTCGACGAGTTCCTCGAAGAGCCCTTCCGGGAGGCACCGCGGCTCTTCCGGCGCCATGAACCCCGGGACGATCGCCCCGTCGATGTCGGCCGGCGGATAGGTCACCGGCGCGTTGACGACGACGCTCGATCGACCGTGGTCGTCGAGCAGTTCCCAGAGCGTCCGCGCTCGGACGTGGTCGGCCGTCGAGACCTCCCAGTCGTAGCCGTCGAACGTGACGAATCCGTACACGCCGTGCTTTCCGGGGTTCGATCCGGTGTATATCGACGGCCACGCGCTCGGCGTCCACGGCGGGATCTGCGATTCCAACTCGGTGGAGAGCCCCTCCGCGGCGAGCGCGCTGATGTTGGGGATGCTGTTCGTCTCACGGAGGTCGTCGAAGACGGGGCGACAGCCGGCGTCGACGCCGATGATCAACGCCTTCATCGTGTCACCGGTGCGCTCGTCGCCGTCTCGTCGCTCGGAGCCGACCGCGACACGACGTTTCGCGAGAGGTCGAGGCCGACGCGGCGTCTGTTCTCCTCATATGTCGATCACCACCGGTGGCGTCCACTTGCTTATGCGGCAGGTAAGCGGCCGCACCGAGGGCCCGTTGAACCCCGCGTTCCGTACCCGCTCACCGCACCTCGTCGAGCGAGACGAACGAGTCGCCCCGAGCCGAGACCCACACCGTTTCTCCCGACACGTCCGTCTCGGGGAAGTGACGGAAGATGATGCACTCGTCCGGCGCGTCGTCGTTCGCCAGGATCTCGGCGACGGTATCGATCGCCCCGTACTCCGTCGTCGGGCTCGGTCGTCGGATCATCGCATTGAGACGGATCGGCACGGGCGCCTTTAATTATCCACAGAGTATCCACGCCGAAACGGTCGACGAACGGCAACACGACGACGTGGAACCGCCTCGTGGCCCGTCACGCCGGCTGGACCGTCGTCGAACGGATGGGATCAGCGATCGGCCGCCGGCTCCCTCTCGGGAAGCTCGACCGGCGGGTCGAACTTCTCGCGGAGGTGCTGGTCGGTGAGCAACCGCTCGGCGTAGCCGACGTTTTCGTCGATGCTGGACGTCACCCGCTCGGTGTACGGCAGGTCCGTCTCGCCCCACAGCCCGGGGTGCGTGAGGAGCTGTACCCGCTCCGACAGCCGCGTGTCGAACGGGTGGCTCTCGCGCCAGCGCTGTCCGGAGTCGGCCACGTACGTCGCCTCGGAGAAGAACCGCGGCTCGTACGTGGTCGCCAGTCGGTCGAACGTCCGGTCGATCACCCACTCGGGCGGACAGTGGAACGACACCGGATCGCACACGTTCTCGGCAGCGAGCGACAGCGCCGACCGCTCCGCGGTCACCCGCTCTCGGAGCTCCTCTGGCGACGGTCGGCGCGACCAGTGCTGATGGGTGCTGAAGTGAACGCCGACGTCGTGGCCCAGCGCGTCGATCTCGTCGATCACCGCGCGACAGACGGCGTCGAAGACGTTGTACAGCGGATTCGACACGAGAAAGAAGTACGTCGATCGGAACCCGAGGTCGGCCTCTATCCGACCGATCTCCAGCGCCTTCCTCGGCGAGAGGTCGACGTCGTGACGAAGCAGGAGGTCACCGTCTCCGACGTCGCCCTCGAAGGACGACGATTCGTACCCGTGGTCCGACAGCCACACCAGCGCGCGCTCGTACCAGTCGTAGGTGAACTCGACGCCGTCGAGCGCGGGCGTTTGGGAACTGCTCATTCGGCGCTCACCTTCGAGCGGTTCCGGGCGGGAGACCCGACGACCGTCTCCCCGGCCGGAACGTCGTCGAGGACCGTCGAGTTGATGCCGACCTCGGCCCCGGAGCCGATGTCCACTCCCGTCGCCACGGCCACGTGCGGCTGGATCACCGCCCCGTCCCCGACCGTCACCCGACCGGAGAAGCCGGTTCCGTACGCCACCGTGACGTTCTGGCCGATCCGGACCTGATGGGCGACGTGCACGTTGGCGCTCAGTTTGGCGTTCCGACCGATGACGGTCTCGTCGAACACCGCGCGGTCGACTGTCGCGTTCGCCCCGATTTCGGCGCCGTCCTCGATCCGGACGCGACCGCGGTGGGGTAACCTTCGAGGCACCCCCTCGTCGTCGCGCCCGAACCCGAAGCCGGGGCACCCGACGCTCGCTCCCGCCCGAATCGAGCAGTCGTCGCCGACGCGGACGTTGGCGCCGATCGCGGCGTGAGGGCCGATCCGCACCCGGTCGCCGATCTCCGCGTCGTCGTGGACCGACGCCGTCGGATGGACGCCGTCTCGGTCGAGCGGTTCCTCGGCGAGAAACTCGTTCGCCGCGACCGCGAACGCCGTCCGTGGCTCGTCGGTGACCAGTTGCGTCGTCCCCGCGACCGCACCGACGGTCTGGGGGCAGAGAACGGCGCCAGCGTCCGTTTCACGGACGTATCTGGCGTCGTCGTACACGCAGAAGGCGAGGTCGCCCTCGTTCGCGGTCGCGAGCGAGTCGACCCCCGTGACGGAGACGGGCGGTCCGACGTGCTTGGCGTCGACGTGACGGGCTATCCGCTGTGAATCGGTCATCCCGGACGGCCCTCGAACGCGGAGCGCTGATCGGCCGATCGGCACCCGACGATCGGCGACGGGCCCCTCAGCGTGCGGACGCGTCCGCACGCGGGCACCGACCCCGGCGCGGGCGACGGTAACCCGAGTGCCTGCGAGACGGACGGATCGGCACCCACTGTCTCCTGATGGTCGCTCATGGTCTCGGCTTGGCCATCGAGTCGCTCCCATTTCCTTATCGCGCGGTTAATGTCGCGAGAGCGGATCGAACGGCCGATAAACCGGAGTGCTCGCGGACGTGAGAGCGGCATATCGGTCTCATAATAAAGCCGCGAACCGCCGCAGACCGACGTACCAGAGAATGTACGAGGGACACACCGTCGCCGCCGTCATCCCCGTCTACAACGAGGAACCGTTCATCGGCGAGGTCATCGAAACGCTTCCGACGTACGTCGATCGCGCGTACGTCGTCGACGACGCTTCGACCGACGACACGTGGAGCGCGATTCAGGCCCGCGCCGACGGCGGGGTCCCGGTCGATCCCTCCGCCCGAAACGGCGACGTCGACGGCTCCGACGTCGCGGCCGAAGAGTCCGGCGCTCGCGACGAGGCCGGCGGCCGCGCCGCCGCCGTCGACGGCGAGGACGGGGGATCCCCGACGGTCGTCCCGTTGCAGCACGAACGGAACAGAGGCGTCGGCGGAGCGATCAAGACGGGATACAAGCGATCGGTCGCCGACGGGACGGACATCACGGTCGTGATCGCCGGCGACGGGCAAACGGCCCCGGACGTCGTCGAGCGCATCGTCGAGCCCGTCGCGGCGGGTCGGGTCGACTACGCCAAGGGGAACAGAATGCTGACGCGCGAGGAGATGCCAGCGTTCCGGCAGATCGGAAACGCGACGCTCGCGCTGCTGACCCGGATCGCGAGCGGCTACTGGAAGGTGAACGACCCGCAGAACGGGTCGACGGCGATCTCTCTGTCGGCGCTCGAAACGCTCGAAATCGACGAACTGTACGAGGATTACGGCTTCGTCAACGACCTGCTCATCCGTCTCAACGTCCACGAGATGCGGGTCGCCGACGTCCCCCGACGGGCCGTCTACGAGGACGAAACCAGCCACATCTCGTACACCTCTTTCATCCCGAAACTGTCGATCCTGCTGTTGCGAGGGTTCCTCTGGCGACTGCGAGTGAAATACCTCCAGCGCGACTTCCACCCCCTCGCGTTGTGTTATTACCTCGGGGCCGGGACGTCCGCGCTGGGGGCCGCGTCGGTCGGAGCCGACGCGCTGAGGGACGGACCGTCCAGGGGAGACGGGAGGGTCCTGTTCGCGCTCGGGTGGCTGTTCATGCTGCTCGCCATGGTGTTCGACCTGGACGAGAACCGGGACCTCCAAGAGATCGGAGCGACGGCGGAGGACGGCCGAAACGACGAGTGAGCGCCGTCATATCGCGGGAACTCGCCCGGCGTCGAACGCGCTGATCGGTGTCGAACGCGCTGATCGGCGTCGCCCTCGCGCCGCCGACCGTCCCGAAGCCGTCGGTCTGAGAACTCCTTCGCGCCGCGCTTCCGACCGGTTAAGCGGCGGTAAGTATCTCGGTTACTGTCAGGTCAGTGATTTTTTATATAGGAGTGAGGCGTCCGTCGATGCGAGAACACGATGGCAGACCAACCGCGGCCCGAAGGCGAGAACGAGAGCCGGTCGCGGCGGTCGGTGCTCCGCTCGCTCGGCGGAACCGGCGCGACCCTGCTCGGCGGCGTCGGGGCCGCGGCCGCCGGCGGCGTCGGAGCGTACCGGCGCGACCGGGCGTCCGAACACAGCGGCGGCGACGGGATCCCGGACGAACTGAAGCGGTCGGAGGCGTTCCACGAGCGTCTCGTCGACCGCTTCGGCGCCGACTCGTTCGAGGGGCTGGAGGTCGGCCGGACGGACTTCCTCGTCGACGCGAGATACGTCGGAACCGCGGCGGTAGACGACTCCGTCAAGCGTCGTCTGGAGGCGCTGTTCCGCGACAACGGCATCCACATGCAGTGGCTCGACCACCCGGACCGGATCGACGAACGGCGGTTCCTCGAGTCGTACGGGAACGACGTGCACAGCATCCTCTGGGCGACCCAGAGCTTCTACGCCCGCGAGGTCGAGGCGGACCTGAAAAACGTCGCCTTCCAGCTCGTCGTCGTTCCGGGGCGGCGCGAACCCCCGCACGTGGGGCGCGTCTACTGCCACCTCTCCGACGGGTTGCGCGATCGGTGGAACGACGGGTGGGTCAACGGGATGAACGCCGGGAACAGGGCCGTCGTCGGCCACCGCGACTCGCCCCGCGAACAGGCGCGCTTAGCGCTCCACGAGATCGCCCACCTCGTCCTCTGTCACGACGACGATCCGGCGAACACCGGGGAGATGGGGACCCAGCAGCGACTCGACCTCACAGACGACGAGTGGACGGAGCTTCGAAACGGTCTCGACGCGGTCCGGGACACCACGGGGTACGACGTCGCCTTCCGGCGGTGCTCCTGGACGGAGTACGTGCCGGCGTGAGCCGCGACGCGCCGCCCGCCCGTCCGCACCCGGGCGCCGACGGCCCGGCTCTCGCTTCGGACCGGCGACGGGATTACGGACAAAAAGCAGGAGGGTGGCGGTGCGGCAGTTGCGCGCGGATCCTGTGACGCTTCCCCCTTTCGGAGTGGCAGGGAACTCAACTCCGATCGGCTGTGCCGGAAGTGCCGTCCACTTCGGCATCGAACGATACGGCCGGCACCAGTATTATTATCAGGATGGTAAACGCCGGGATCGCGGGCTCCGCTCCGGGAGTCGGCGGCCGTCGTCCGCTCGCGGGACCGACTGTGACTCCGCGACGGAGGAGTGACCTCGCGGAAGGCGGCGTTTCGGCCCTCCGAGATGAAAGGTGAGAGAACGGGAGGGAATGAGACGAAAGGTGAGAGAAAGAGAGAGAACGAAAGTGAAGGCGTCAGCGCGGCCGCGAGAGGGAGATCAGAGGAACAGCGAAGCGACGAACAACACGAGGAACACGAACACGAAGATCTTGGCGATGCGCATGGACACCCCTGCCACGCCTCGCAGTCCGGCCACCGCGGCGAGGACGGCGAGAACGAAGAACAGCAGCGCTATCTCGATGAACCCGCCGCTCTGTAACGCCACGAAGTCGGCGTACTGCATCAACGAACCGACCTCCGGATTCGATCGACACCCAGACGTCTCGGTCCGCTCGCCGTCAGTAGTTGACGCATGGATCCGAATTGTGCCATCGGGCCCTTGATTATCTGTCTGATAATTCGCACCGATCGGCGGCGGTCGAGTCCGTGGCCGCGCGGCGGCGTCAAGCCCCCGCCCATCGAGAGTCGCCCGAGTCCGCCGACCGCACTCCAACCGGCTCCCGCTCTGCGATATAAATGACTATTTCATGTCACTCCTTCCACCGCCGAGCCTGAGCGCCGCGGAAGGGGTATGCTTTTCCGACGACGGTGCCGATGTCCCGTGTCGAAGTCAAGTTCGCGTGTAAGGGGCCGTCACGGCCGCGTAATGATCGACAGCTGATACGATACCACGGATACATGAACGAAACGGTGTTGTACGTCGGTGCGGAAGCCGAGGGACTGCGACGGGTTATCAACGACCGGGAGCCGGCGGATCGCCCAAACGCCTTCACGACGACGAGCGTGAGCGACGCGGTCGATCGGCTGATCGGCGGCCGGTTCGATCGGGTACTGCTCGGTTCCGGCACCGAAACGCGCGACGTTCGAGTACTGCTTCGACTGGCGGACACCGACCCGTCGCTGACGACGCTCTCTCGACGAGAGGCGCACGAATCGCTCGACGACGACCTGGCCGCGCTGGTCGACGGGACGTTCGACCCGGACGACCCCGAGTCGGACGGCCCGCTCGTCGCCGTCGGTGAGCCAGTCGGCGACGCCGCGTCTGGGGCGGTCTCCGCGACACGGCCGACCGCCTCGGCCGACGACGCCGTCGACGACCCCCTCTCGGAGTCCGCGACCGGGATCGCGTGCGTCGATCGGGACGGGACGTACCTCTGGGTGAACGACCGCATGGCGGACAGTATCGACGGGCCGGACGGGGACGTCGTCGGGCGTTCGCTGCGGGACGCTCCGCCCGAGGATCTCACCGCCGATCTGCCGGAGCTCTGGGCGCACGCGGTTCGAACCGGAGCCAAACAGCGGACGGTCGTCTCCGACGGCCCATCGTCGCGATCAGTCACGATCCGTCCGATCGACGGGGACCGGTATCTGCTGCTCGAAGAGCCCCACGAACCGGAGTTCGCGTTCACCGGGAAGTACCTCGATCGGCTCGCCGATCTGTTCTTCATCGTCGATTTCGACGGCAGGCTCGTGTACTGGAACGAGGCCGTCTCCGAGGTCACCGGCTACAGCGACGTCGAACTCGGTGAACTGGACGCGTTCCGGCTGTTCGACAGCGGCGATCGCGATCGCGCCGTCGAGGCCGTCGAGAGGGTCCGGTCGGACGGCGAACACTCGATCGAACTTCGATTGGCCACGAGCGACGGTGAGACGATCCCGTACCAGTTCTCCGCCTCGGTCGTCGAGGACGACGCCGGACGCCCGCTGTACGTCTGCGGCATCGGGCGCGATATCACCACGAAAATAGAGATGCAGGCGGAGATCGAGTCGGTCGTCGACGATCTCCGGGAGTCGAACGCCGAGCTGGAACGCTTCGCGTACGTCGCGTCCCACGACCTCAAGGAGCCGCTCCGGACGATCCAGAGCTTTCTCAGGCTCCTCGAAAACCGCTACGGAGACGAGCTCGGCGACGACGGGTCGGAGTACGTCGAGTTCGCGATCGACGGCGCGGCCAGGATGTCGTCGATGATCGACGACCTACTCGAATACTCCCGCGGCGGCGGCGAGGTGTCCTTCGAGGCCGTCGACACCGAGGCGGTGTTCGAGGAGGTGATCGAGAACCTCCGGTCGACAATCGCCGAATCCGGAGCGAGGATCACCGCCGGCTCCCTTCCGACCGTCGGCGTGTGTTATCGCGTTCTCCACGAGGTTCTGGAACAGCTGGACGACGAGGGTCCTGTCGGCCGCAGGTACACGT